>NZ_JBDSQY010000224.1:0-19523 GCF_039929585.1 Capsulimonas sp. | reverse complement strand
AAGAATAATACGTCGCAGGAAGGGAACACAACAATAACAAGTTAAAAATTATGTACTCGTACGTCTCAAAACTATTGACAACTACCGCCTGTCGAAAATATTATTGCGTCGCCACTTGATAAAATATGCTTGCAAATGTTTCATTATACTGGTGCAGGTGAAATACTCCCGACAACCGACGAGAACTTGTCAAGCCGAGCTTCGAAGAGTATTGAAGTTTTATCACTAGATAATCTCTCTCTAAATAGTCAACGTGAAGAAGCTATAAATGGTATTCTTGAAGGTATTGATGAAAATTCACAGGAAGACATCAAAAGAATTCTCCAAAATATTTTCGAGATTGATAGTAGAGGCCGATATACACCCTTTGCGACTACGATAGCATATATATTAGAAAAATATTATCTTGACGCTGAATTGAGTAGTTAAGAGCATTTTAGAGACATTGATTTTAGCTTATACCAGTTCTAGATGGCCTATGGCGGAGGGGTCCACCCGTTCCCATTCCGAACACGGAAGTTAAGCTCTCCTGCGCCGAAGATACTTGGTGGGCAACTGCCCGGGAAAATAGGACGCCGCCAGATTAATAATCAATCACGAAAGTGATGAACCAGAAACAAGAAAGCCTCTCAGGCATTGCCTGAGAGGCTTTCTTGCGTTTCGGCTGGTGCGATAGGCGGGAAAGTATATGAGAAAGAGAGGCTTGTGCTTTCTAGCCTTAGCTTTAATCTCTATTCTGAGAGCAATTCTCTGAGAATACGCCAACGATCAAGAGGAGAGCCATGCGGAACGGAACTCTGAGAAAGTTATCTGCCCTAGTCGCTCTGAGCATCGTCACTTCGACGCCCGCGAACATCAAGCCTGTAGCGGCGCAGGGCGTCTTTGATATGGGCGCTATGACGAATACTCTGTCTATGGATCATGTGACGCAATCAGAGCGCTCTCGCGCCAAAGCGTTATCACGCTCCATGCGTTCACAGTTCACCAAACCTGCGTCTGGGCCTCGTCGTGCGACTCGGGTGTCGACAACTTTTCATCCCAGCGCCGCTGTGAGAAAGCGCAACTATGCGCAGTTTGTTGCGAAGACCCGCGCTGTGGATCCCAAGAGCGCGGCGGATCTTCAGCATGCGTTCGCAACCCAAGATATCATTGGACAGCTGGGGCGGGAGATGGCGCGGTATGACCTGAGAACCAACGATGTCGCGGACGCTATGACAGTCTATTTGATTATTGCCTGGTATGGCGTTCGTGGCCGTGACGAGGATCCGCCTAAGCCTCAAGTGGCTGCGGTACGCAGGCAGATGGCGAATGCAATCAAATCTACGCCGCAATTTGCCTCAGCGACGGATGCTCAAAAGCAAGAAATGGCCGAAGCCATGCTCATTCATGCGGTGCTCGCAGGCCAGGCAGTGGCGGCCGCGAAGGCGAAGCCGGAGCATATGACCTCCGTAAAGGCGGCGATTGCCCAAGGAGCTACGACGGCTTTTGGGTTCGACCTGCGACGCATGAAGCTGACCGATAAAGGATTGCAGCTGTAGGGAGAGATGTGAAAAAGCTCTGCACTAAGGTATCGGCATTCAACAAACATGAACCAAAGACCAGCCCCCGAAAATTAACTCTCGGGAGCTGGTCTTGCTTTGTGTCGAATTGTGTTGTAGAGTAAATGTATCAGCTCTGCTACGTAGCCAGGACTCCAATAATGTCGCTTATAGCATCTGAGCAGGCGGTCTCACGTGAATTGAACGCTGGAGAAACTCTTTTATGGACTGGAAGGCCGGATCCGGTGCGATCGATGCGGTCAAGTTTGGGGCACTTTGTATTCGGCGTTGTATGGACTGCGTTCATAATCAACGCGATTGTGGTTTCTCACTCAGGCAATCGCGGCGAATCTGGATTAGGCAGGCTCTTTGGGATGTATGGCCTGATCTTCGACCTCTTCTTTGTTCCATTTATCTTGGCCGGCGTGTGGCTGTTATCTCACCCGCTGCTTACTTACCGGTTTGCGCTAAACACCATATATGCGATCACTAACAAGCGCGTCTTGATTATCTCTTCGGGAAGAAACAAGAAGGTTTGCACCTATTTCACGGACTCGATCAACATGCTGGAGCGAACAGATCACGCAAACGGAACTGGGACGGTAGCATTCAACCGAGATAGTGATGGAGATTCACACTCAGTAGATGCGGAGTTTGTTGGTATTCCGGATGCACGCGTGGTGGAAGAGCTGATACAGAAGACCTTCGACGCGCCGCGATAATCCCAGTATGGTAAAGTATTGCTATGTCGATTGAGATTATCCCCTATGCTGACCGCTGGCCTTCCGAGTTCCAGCTTATCGCGACTCCGCTGCGTGATCGGCTTGGCGATCTAGCGCTGCGGATCGATCATATTGGCTCCACGGCGGTCTGCGGGTTGCCAGCCAAGGACGTGATCGATGTGCAGGTCACGGTGAGGTCTCAGGACTCTGAGGATAGGATTGTCGACAGCATTTGCGCCTTAGGTTATGTTCACTTAGAGCACATTCGAGGGGATCATTTGCCTCTCGGCATGGACACGACTTCCGAGCGCTGGGTGAAGTTATTCTTTCTGACGCCACAGGGACAGCGCCGCGTAAATCTCCACGTTCGGGTTGCGGGAAACCCCAATCAGAGGTATGCGCTCCTGTTCCGTGATTATTTGAGGGCGAACCCAATAGCCGCTGAGGGGTACGCGGAAATCAAGCGGCAGCTGGCGCGCTATCATCCAGATGATGAGGATGCTTATTATGATGTGAAAGATCCTGTGTGCGACATCATCATGGCTGGTGCGGAGGTGTGGGCTGCCATCAACGCGTGGCGGCTTGGGTCTTCGGATGCTTAGATTGTGACACGCGATGCAGGGTGGGAACGGGGATGGCGCGGACATGGAAAAGGCTCCGACAGTGCATATTCGTGATGCACTGTCGGAGCCTTTTCTTGGCTACGCCTTCGCCGCTTGCGGCGAGAGGCTCTTGGTGGCTTTCAACTGCTGCGCGAGCCATCGGTATTTGTAGAATGAGCCGATGGCGTAGAGCTTGAGGGTTTTCGGGAGCTTGGCGGCTGGATCGCCGGCGAGCTTCATCGGGATTTCGTCCGTGTTGATACGGCCGTGCTGCGCGACATGGTCGTTGAACCGCTGGGTCTGTTCCCACCACCAGCAGCGCTCTTTCCAGCTGTCCGTGAGACGCTCCTTGAGACGCTCGATGACGGTGTTGTCCCACTTGAAGTGGTGGATCACCGCGCGGGGAGTCTCCCACTTCACTTTTTGCTCGAATGTCGGATCGTGGTTGCCGAATTTGACCGCGACGGTCGCCTTGCTGCACACAACCTTCATGGAGCGGCCTTGCAGCAGGACGCGTGTCAGGCGGTTCCCATAAGGGAATTGTTTCCAGAGCGGGATGTCGGGGTCGAACGCCGGCAGATTGCCGTTTTCGGCGATGCGGTCCAGGAAGTCGCCGCCCACACAGTTGACGCCGCGAGCGTCCCACTGGCGCGTCAGAACGTCCAGCGTGTCCCAGTACTGCTGGAGTTCATCGGAGTCCGCCCATACGATCCAGTCACTGGGCTGGCACATCGTCGATTGAATCTTGTCATGGTAAGCGCGGATCGCCATCGCATCGAACTTGCAGTCGATCTTTCCGCACCAATCCACACCCACGCTTTTTAGGGTGTCGGCCACCTCGGCGTGAATCCGCTCTTTGTCTTCCGGAGACAGATCGCTATCCACATGGGCCGAAATCAAGAACCGTTCGACGCCGATCTTGCGATAATGCGCGACGAACTGCGGCAGCCAATCGTGGCGCCAGGGATCGATCGTCATTATGAGGTTGATCATGCGGTCACTCCAAGACGTATATTCACTCTATAATAGTACCTCAACGTCATTCAATTTATGAAACAGAGTCAAATGGGGAAGGGTTCCAGCACAAAAACGGCCCCAGGCGTTTGCCAGGGGCCGCTTTCATGTCGATCAAATACGAGCTACGGCGTAGTCGTCGTGGTGGTGCTGGAGCCATCCGCAGGCGCTACCGTCGTTGTCTGTTCCGTTGTCGTGGTCGTCGAGGACGAGCCGGCATCGGCGGCCGGAGGAGCCGGGGGCGCTTCCGCTGCTGGAGCGGGGGGCGTCACGACAATGGTGTTATTGGTCGGCGGGGGGGGCGCAGGCTGCGGAACGACGATCGTTGTGGGCGGCGCGACTGGAGTGCTGACACCGCTCGGCATAGTGATCGGCGCGGGATCTGGCGCGGGCGCCGCGCTTGGAACGGTCGTGCGAACCGTGACATCCGCCTGCGGCGGAGTATTCGGCCGTGTGAAGTGGACGGCGGCCATGACGAACAAGATCAGGGCGACAATGCCCAGCAGAACGTAGAAGCCGGTCTTGCTATTGGTGGCTTCGTCGCGCTCTACGGCGGCATACTGCTGTGCGGCGTCTCGCTGTCCCACGGCGGCGTTCCGCTCGGCGGCGACGCGATTCCGATCGGCCAGAGCGACATCGCGCTCCAGGGCGGTCCCTGCGGCCACGTTCAGGGCGGCGTCCCGCTGGATCGTGCTGTCCGTCGCAACGTCCAGTGCGGCGTTGCGCTCAACGGTGCTGTCGGCTGCGATGTTCAAAGCCGCATTGCGCTGCGCGCGAAGGGCTTCCTTTTCCAAATCTGTCGCCATGTCTTCTCTCCTGTATAAAGTGCGTGGTTAACGTTTTGCCATCCGATGGCGTCTTGCGAAGACACACATAAGTGTGCAAGGCTATGCTGGAGGTTTACCCGATGCGTCGGTCCGCGAAACATCGTCGCAGGGATCGAAGATCAGTGGGTGAGATGCGAGAGGAGGGGATCGAAGACGTGCGAGACGATCAGCGCCGTGGTGACTCCCCAGAGAGCGATATTGATGAGGGTGGGGCGATCTTCAAGGATGACGGCGTCCGGCGACTCTCCGAGCATATGACGATGCATCAGATACAGATACCGAAAGATCCCGTAGATGACGAAGGGGATTGTCACCATCAGGTAGTGATGACGCGCCGCGGCATCTGACTCGATGGTGTAGAGCGAGTACGACATCAGGCAGCTGGAAGTCACGATGACGATCATTTGGTCCAGCATGCCCGACGTATACTCGTTCAAAATACGCCGTGTGCCCGTCGCGCCGCTGCGCTCCATCGCGATCAGCTCGGCGCGACGTTTGGAGAGGCCCAGAAACAGGGCCAGCATCAGCGTACAGAGGATCAGCCAGTTGGAGAGGCCTGCCTGGATCAAAACGACCCCGGCGATGGCGCGCAGCACGAAGCCCGCCGCCAGCACGAGCACATCGATGATGACGATATGCTTGAAGTGGAACGAATACCCCAGTGTCAGCAGGAAATACAGAATCGCGACAGCGCCGAACATGGGATTCAGCGCCACAGCTCCCCCCAGTCCGATAGCGCCGAAGATCACGGCGGCCGCAATGGCGACCTTGGGAGGAAGTTCACCGCAGGCGATCGGGCGCCGGCGCTTGCGAGGGTGACGGCGGTCGCTTTCCTGGTCCACCAGGTCGTTGATCAAGTAAACGACGCTGGAAAGCAGACAAAACAGAAGAAAGCCCCCTCCAACGAGCTGGAAGTCGTTGAGCGGGTGGCGCCGATCGAGAGTGAAAAGAAGCCCGGCGAGCACGAGGAGGTTTTTCATCCACTGCTTGGGGCGCATCGCGACGAGAAGCGCGAGTGGGACCGGCCGCCGTTTGTGCGGCCGGTCCTCAAGCGGAGTGGGAAGCGGTTCGTTCATGGGATCGGGCAAGCCCATACTTAGTCTTCGACCTTGATGACCACGGTCGACACGACAGGCTTCTTAATTCCGTCCACGTCGCTGACCGTCAGGGTCACCGTGTGCGTCTCGTTCGGCTTTGTGAACACTTTGGTGATTGACTGACCCGTCGCTTGCTCCGTGACGCCATCGGCGGCGTCGAAGTCCCAAGAATAGTGCAGCATCGAGGCGCCGCCTTCGGCCCGTGCTTTCAGAGTTACGGTGTCGTTGGCGGCGACATCCTGCATGTCTCCGGCCCAGGCGGTGATCGGCGTATTGTCATTGACGAGGCTGATCTTGCCGATGTAGGTGACCGAATAGCCGTCGCCGCTCACCATCACGCTCTGCAGCGGCGAGCTATCAGAACCGGCCGGGAACTTCAGCGCGCTGACCGGGATGCCGACGGGCAGCCAGGCCGTGCGGAGATCTTCTGTATCATCGACGGAGCCGACCCCGGGCACATCGCGTACGATGTCGTACTGAGCGCCATTGGCGAGCGTAAACAGGAAGCGAATATGGCTGACCGGCGGCTGCCATGGCTGATCCGCAGGATCAACCCCGCGCTGTGGAAAACCGCCGCCCGGGAAACCGCCAGGGCCTCCAGGAAAGCCTCCTCCTCCTGGCATAATGCTAGGAGAGCCGCCCCTGCCGCCGCCCCGTCCGCCTCTGCCGCGTCCTTGCATCAAATGAACCTGGGCGCCGCCGGTGTAAACCCCCGAGCGCACCCCTGGGCTATCTATGAACGACTGTGGCATTATCTGAGGCCCGCCGCCAAACCCACCGCCGCCGGGATAGGCGCCCCCGCCTGGGTACGCTCCGCCGCCCGGATAGGCGCCTCCGCCTGGGTACGCGCCTCCGCCCGGGTATGCGCCTGGTCCTCCGCCGGGATAGGCTCCTGGAACTCCATTTGTGTTATCCGATTCCGGAGCTGGGGGAGGAGGACTGGCTTCATCTCCGAAACGGATATAGAACTGCATGATCCGGTTCGTGGCAGGGGTTCGATCGCCCAGCTCGATTGGTTTGCTGAAGGTGATCCTGCCGCCGGAATAGAGACCGAAGGTGGTAATCTTGAGTGAGTGGGTATTTCGGTACGCAAGCTCGGTGGTGTCGGCTGCGGCGCCCGCGCCCCAGTTCTGGGTCGTGACGCCAAGCTGGGCCGCTGGCTGGCCGCTGTAGATCACGGTTTCCGAGGGATCGAGCTTCGCGACGACGAGGCCGCTGGGCGCATTGACCGGCGCGGGCTTTAGCTTCGCTGAAGGAAGCGGCAGTCTGGGAAGCGGCGTGGCGGCCGGCTTCTTAGGCTTCGCGGCCGAGGCCGGCAGGATCAGTGCGGCGGCTGCGAAAATGGCGGCGCCGCGGAGAATATTGGAACGTGTCATTGATTGCTCTCCCATGGGAAAGGACTGGAAAATGAGATTGATAGTAAACGATTTTTGATCGTGAATAACTTAGTGAATATCCCGAATCTGAACGCGCTGGATCTGTGTCGCGTGGCCGGTGTCCGGATCGACATCGGCGACAATGCCGCACAGAACGACTCCGCCTTCGGCGACTTCAAATCGGTTCGGCATCTGTGTGACGAACTTCTGGACGACAATCTCGGCGTTCATGCCGATGATGGAGTCCTGCGGCCCGCACATTCCGACATCCGTGATGTACGCTGTCCCTTTTGGTAGGATCCGCTCATCGGCCGTCTGGACATGCGTATGCGTGCCGACGACGACACTGGCTCTTCCATCCAAATAATACCCGAAGGCGGTCTTCTCCGAAGTGGCTTCCCCATGAAAGTCGAAAAAGGAGATCTTTGTCTGCCCCTGGAACGATTCCAGAATCTTATCGGCGGTGCGAAACGGATCGTCCAGCGCCTCCATAAAGACGCGTCCCATCATGTTGGCGACGCCGACGCGCACCCCGTTTTCCGCAGTAAATACGCGGTAGCCGCTTCCCGCCGTTCCCGGAGGGTAATTCGCCGGGCGCAGGATACGCGGCTCCTGGTCGAGATAGGGGACAATATCCCGACGGTTCCATGTATGGTTGCCGAGCGTAATCACATCCGCGCCGTTTCGCAGAAGCGATCGGGCGATCTCCGGCGTAATCCCAAGTCCTGCGGCGGCGTTCTCACCGTTCACGATCGTGAATTGAGGCGAGTACATTTCTTTCAGGGTCGGCAGCATTGTTTCCGCCGCTTCCCGCCCAACCTTGCCGACGACGTCGCCGAGCATTAAAATTCGCACGTTGTCCGTAACTCTTTCTAAGATCTCCCCCAGCTTGCGCCGGGAAAGACCGATCCATCTTGGTGGTATCGACCTGCCCTGTGCAGCCTCTATGGGCTACTTGGCGTAGTCGATGGCGCGTGTCTCCCGAATCACTGTCACTTTGATTTGACCGGGGAACTCCATTTCCTCTTCAATGCGCTTGGCCGCATCCCGCGCGAGCTTATGCGCCTGCACATCGTCCACGATCTCCGGACGGACCATCAGACGAATCTCGCGGCCCGCCTGGACGGCGTAGGTCTTTTCAACCCCTGGAAACGAGTCGGCGATTGTTTCCAGCTTTTGGAGCCGCTTGACATAGGACTCCAGCATTTCACGGCGCGCTCCGGGGCGGGACGCCGAGATCGTGTCAGCGAGCTGCACGATGACATCCTCGACCGTGTGGGGCGGAATGTCATTATGATGCGCGCCGGCGGCGTAGGCGGCCGCTTCGCTTTCGCCATACTTCAGCATCAGCTCCTGGGAGAGCAGGGCGTGCGGACCGTCGGCGTCGGGCACGATCTTGCCCATGTCGTGCAGCAGACACGCCCGCTTGGCGATCGTAATGTTCGCGCCAAGCTCCGCCGCGATCGTTGTTCCTACCAGACAAACCTCAATAGAGTGATCCAGCAGGTTCTGGCCGTAAGAAGTTCGGTACTTCATGCGGCCGAGCAGCTTGACGATCTCCGGATGCAGTCCGGTGACGCCCGATTCCATGACGGCGCGCTCGCCGGCTTCCTTGATGATGGCGTCGACATCTTCCTGCGCCTTGGCAACGATCTCTTCGATCCGTCCTGGGTGGATGCGTCCGTCAATGACGAGCGCTTCCAGCGCCAGGCGGGCGACTTCCCGGCGCACGGGGTCGAACGAAGACAACACGACGGCCTCGGGCGTGTCGTCAATGATGACATCCACGCCGGTCAGCGTTTCGAAGGCCCGGATATTGCGGCCTTCGCGGCCGATGATCCGGCCCTTGATGTCGTCGGACGGCAGGGGGACCACGGAGACGGTCGTTTCGCTCACATGGTCGGCGGCGATCCGCTGGATCGCCATGGTGACGATGCTGCGGGCGCGCTTGTCGCCTTCGTTCTTGGCTTCTTCCTCGATCTGCATGATCATCCGCGTCGCTTCGTGGCGCGTTTGATCCTCCAGCTCTTTGATGAGCGCGTGTTTCGCTTCCTCTCCGGTCATGCCGGAAACGCGCTCCAGTGCGTCCTGGTGGAGCTGGCGCAGGGCGGCTGCTTCTTTATGCTGACGGTCGATCTCACGCTCACGCGCACGCACGGATTCCCATTGCCGATCTAGCGCGCCGAGCTTTCCATCGAGCGTTTCTTCTTTTTGAGCCAGTTTCCGCTCAAATTTCTGCAGTTCCGCGTTTTTTTCTTTCAGTTCGAGCGCGCTCTCGTCGCGAAGCCGCTGTGCTTCCTCGCGGACTTCGAGCAGCGCCTCTTTATTGCGTGTCTCCGTATCTCGGCGCAGCTGCTCTCTCTCCCGATCGGTCTCCTGCGCGAGCCGATGGATTTTTTCTTTTTCCGGTTTGATCCAGGCAAAAAATAAGACGATTCCCCCGACCCCTAGTATGGCCGCAGGGACAATGACTTCCCACATATATTATCGTTCCCTCACCCCAAGATTTTGCTGAGGTTGAGCGGACGGTGATCGCTTGTTAATGACATACACATGTCACGTTCAGTCGCTTATCCGTCATCAGTACTGGCGGACTGATCCGTCTTATTTCACGATTGCCTACTCTTATTCCTGCTTTTCTGGATCTGGTTTTCCTGGTTTCCTTGCATCACGCATTTATTTTTGTCGTTATTGGGAGAATTATTGGTTGTGGGCTGTTTTAGTCGTCATCATCGTTGGCGTCAGTGAAGTCGTCGTCGGGCGCGGCGAAGCTTTCGTCGACGACGCGCTTGCACGTTTCCCAGCCAAA
Organism: Capsulimonas sp.; assembly: GCF_039929585.1. Classification (NCBI taxonomy): domain Bacteria; kingdom Bacillati; phylum Armatimonadota; class Armatimonadia; order Capsulimonadales; family Capsulimonadaceae; genus Capsulimonas; species Capsulimonas sp. The sequence goes on along the minus strand of NZ_JBDSQY010000224.1, from coordinate 9,538 downwards.
TCCGCGGCGCTGGAGGAAGGCAAGCAGGCGCTGGCGCTCCGCGCGCTGGACTTCGGGATCACTGCTCAGCGCGCGTACTTTCTTGCGCGCGGCGGCGCGGGCGAGCGCGATTTCGTCATCGTCGGTGACCTCGGAGAGCGCCTCGCCGATGGTGTCTTTGTGGACGCCTTTTTGGTAAAGCTGGCTGGAGATGCGCCGGCGGCCGACGGGGCGTGATCCGGCGACGTTTGTTTTCGCCTGGACCCATTGCTTCGCGAACTGGGAGTCGTTCAATAAACTCAGCTCGCGCAGCTTTTCGATGACTTGAGCGGCGATCTCTTCGGGATATTCGTCTCGGCCGAGTCTGTCTCGTACTTCTTTTTCAGAACGAGCGCGGGTTTCGAGGTAGGTGAGGGCGGTTTCGGTGGCGCGGTGCAGCTCTTCCGCGCCGGCGATCTCAGTCAGCTTTTCGGGGGTGATCTCCTGGCCGATGCGCAGGCGCAGAGACGCGGCGACGCCTTCGCCGACGCCAATGATGAATTGGCCGTCGACGAAGACGTTGATTCGTCCGGCGCGTCGCTGCTGGGGCTCCAGCGCGGTGATGTTTGGCATACGCGCTGAGGGGTTACTCGTCTGCGCCGATGGCGCCGACGGTCAGGATCTCCGCGGATTTTTCATCGCCGCGAATGATCTTCTCAATTTCCACCATGACGTCGGGATGCTCTTCCATGTACTGCTTGGCGTTTTCGCGTCCCTGGCCGATGCGCTGATCGCCATAGGTGAACCAGGAGCCGGCCTTGGTGACGAGACCGAGTTCGACGCCGATGTCGATGATGCTGCCCGAGCGGGAGATGCCCTTACCGAACATAATATCGAACTCCGCCTGTCGGAAGGGCGGGGCGACCTTGTTCTTGACGACCTTGACCTTGACGCGGTTGCCGACCATGTCGGTTCCCTGCTTGAGAGTCTCGATACGCCGGACGTCCAGCATGACGCTCGCGTAGAACTTCAGCGCGCGGCCGCCGGGGGTGGTTTCCGGGTTGCCGAACATGACGCCAATCTTTTCGCGGATCTGGTTGATGAAGATCGCGGCCGTATTGGTCTTGGCGATGGAGCCGTTGAGCTTGCGCATTGCCTGCGACATCAGACGGGCCTGAAGACCCATATGGCTGTCGCCCATTTCGCCTTCGATTTCGGCCTTGGGGACGAGGGCGGCGACGGAATCGAGAACGACGACATCGACAGCGCCGCTGCGCACCAGTGCGTCCATGATTTCCAAGGCTTCCTCACCGTTGTTCGGCTGGGAAACCAGAAGCTTATTGATATCCACGCCCAGGTTGCGGGCGTATTCCGGATCGACCGAGTGTTCGGCGTCGACAAACGCGGCGGTCCCGCCCAGCTTCTGTGCTTCGGCGATGATGTGGTACGCGATGGTCGTTTTACCTGAGGACTCTGCACCGTGGATCTCCGTGATCCGTCCACGCGGCACGCCGCCGATCCCGAGCGCAAGGTCCAGAGCGAGCGAGCCTGTCGAAATCGCCTCGACGCTTTGCTTCGGCGACTCACCCAGCCGCATGACCGAGCCCTTCCCAAACTGCTTTTCCAGTTGAGACAATGCAATTTCCAACGCCTTATCTTTATCCAAAACTAGTCTCCTTATGTCTGCTGTTAATCAGTGTGAGAGTGATCGGCAGATAGTATCCGCGAATGATTCAGAACAAGTGTACGATCTATTATAGCATAACTCTTTCGAGAATGCCAATAGGAAATTTATTCGCAAGTTTTCTTGCAATTAGTAATTGCACATAGTTAATTAAATTTAGTATGTGAGCTTTGCTTATGGAGACGATTTGAAAGTGGAGTCTTCCGGAGCGATGAGCCACCGCCGCACGAGCGCCAGTGCAGCCTGCGCCGCGCGCTGACTCACATCCTGGCGCCGTCCTAGAAACTGGTGATGCTGTGAACTCACGCCGCCGTCCCATGCAAGGCCGATATAAACCGTGCCGACTGGCTTCTTTTCGCTGCCGCCGGTCGGCCCCGCGATTCCCGTCACGCTGACTCCGATATCGGCGCCGGCAGCGACTCGGACCCCTTCAGCCATCGCGCGCGCGACTTCATGACTCACTGCGCCATGCTTCGCGAGCAGCTCGGAGTCGACTCCGAGAAACGTCTCCTTCGACTCGTTGGAGTATGAGACAATACCCAAACCAAAGACTCTTGAAGAGTCGGGAATATCTGTAATCCGTTTGGAAATGAGTCCGCCGCTGCACGACTCCGCGCACGCGACTGTGCGTTTCGATTGCTGAAGAAGAGTCACAACGGCGTATTCCAGCGACTCCGAGTCGATCCCGTAAATCACATCGCCGAGTCGCGCACGGATCGCCGACTCGCGTGGTGAGATCAGCGCCATGGCGGCTTCATCCGTGGAGGCGCGCGCCGTGACCCGCAGATGCACTTCCCCGGTCTTTGCGTAGGGGGCGACGGTAGGATTGCTGTCCTCCATCAGGTCTTTGACCTTCTCTTCGACCGTGGATTCGCCCATTCCGATGATTCGCAGCACACGGGATTTGATGACGGCCTTCTCGCCGGATGTTTTTTCCGCAAAAAACGGCTCCACTGTCTCCTCCAGCATGGGAATCAGCTCATTGGGCGGCCCGGGAAGACAAATTCCGTACTTTCCGTCCTTTTCGAAGATCGCGCCAAGCGCCGTCCCATTATTATTGGGAATTCCGCGTCCTGAGGCCGGGATGTCCGCCTGCTTCATAAAATGTTCGGGGAATTTGTCCCAGCCGCGCCGTTTTCCCATCTCTGTGAGACGCTGTACATGTGCAAGGTCTGTGACGAGGGGGATTTCCAGGACGCTCGCCAGGGTTTCTTTCGTCAGATCGTCCATGGTCGGGCCAAGGCCGCCGATGGTAATGACGATGTCCGCTCGCTCCAGCGCCTGTTTGAGCTCGGCAGTCAAGCGGTCGATGTTATCGCCGACCGTGGAGCGATGGTAGATAGAGATGCCCTGCCGCGAGAGCGCCTGCGCGACGGCGGCGGCGTCGGTGTCGATGGTCTGGCCGAGAAGAAGCTCGGTGCCGACGGAGATTACTTCTGCAATCACGAAATACGCCTTTCATTATTCGCCGGCGAATAACAAGTGAAAATTATTCGTCGGCGAATGAAACCAGTCGAAGTCCGAAATTTAGCGAATGCGGTCGAGAATACCTTCGACTTCTTCCGGATCGGAGAAATCGATTGTCAGCGTGCCGCCGCCTTTGGGGGAGGGGCGCAGAGCGACTTTCATGCCGAACGCCGAACGCAAGCGGTCTTCGAGGGCGATCCAGTGAACATCGCGAGCTGGGGTGGGAGGCGTTTCTTCGATTTCACCGTTCTGAGTAATCTTCAGCGCCAAACGCCGCGTTTCGGCGACGCTCAGCTGATTGGCGATGACCTTCTCCCAAAGCTTCACGCGCTGATCGGGGTCCTGCACGGAGAGCAGCGCTTTTCCGTGCTCTTCGGTCATTTGGCCGTCGGAGATGCTGACCTGCATTTCGAGATCCAGCTTCAGAAGGCGCAGGGCGTTGGCGATCGTCGGCTGCGCCTTGCCGAGCTGGCGTGCGAGCTCCGTTTGCGTCAGTCCGAACTGATCGAGCAGCTGCCGATAGCCTTTCGCCGCTTCGATGGCGTTCAAGTCTTCGCGCTGAATATTCTCAATCAGAGCGACGGTGAGGGATTCTTCGTCGGTCAGCTCACGGACAATCGCCGGCACAAACTCAAGGCCGGCGCGTTTGGCGGCGCGGAAGCGGCGCTCGCCGGCGACGAGCTCGTACTTGTTCTTGCCAGAAGCGCGTACCATAATCGGCTGCAAAATACCATGCGCGCTGATCGAATTCGCAAGATCTTCCAGAGCGGTGTCATCAAAGGAATCACGCGGCTGAAACGTATTCGCCTTGATACTCGTGACAGCGAGGCGCTGAACTGTATCCTGCGGGTTGTCCGGCGTCTTCGATTCCTTAACTTCTACTGGTTTGACGCTTTCTTCCGCAGGCGGCGCGGCTGGGCGCGCCGATGGGGGAATCAGCGATGACAGGCCACGCCCCAGACGGCTTTTCTCTGCGGGCTTACTTCTTTCCAATACTCACTACCTCCTGGGCCAAATCTGCGTACGCCTGCGCCCCCTTGGAGCGGGGATCATAAAGGGAAATCGGTTGCCCGAAGCTCGGCGCCTCACTGAGCCGGACGTTGCGGGGAACGATCGTCTCGGCGACGATATCGCCGAAATACTCGCGGACTTCGCTGACCACCTGACGCGATACGTTGATCCGCTCGTCATGCATCGTCAAAACGACCATTCCGATGGCGAGACGCGGATTGAGATGCGCCTGAACCCGATCGACGATCGTCATGAGCTGTGAGATGCCTTCCAGCGCGTAGAACTCGCACTGGATCGGGATCAGCACGGCGTCGGCGCAGGTCAGAATATTCAGCGTGAGAAGACCGAGGGAAGGAGGACCGTCGATCAGAACAAAATCGTAGGAGCCCAAAATAGGCTTCAAGCTGCGGCGGAGCGTGCTTTCGCGCGATAGCTGCGAGAACATCTCCATCTCGGCGCCGCTGAGATCCAGTGTCGCCGGCGCGACATCCAGTCCGGGCACCGTCACGTCCTTCTGAACGATCTTTGCGATGGGGACATCATCCACCAGCACGTCGAACATCGACATCTCCAGGGCGCTTTTGTCGATTCCAAGCCCTGTTGTCGCATTGCCCTGTGGATCACAATCGACGACCAGCACACGCTTTCCAAGCTGGGCGAGACTTGCGGCGAGATTGACGGCGGTCGTGGTTTTGCCGACGCCGCCCTTCTGGTTGACGACCGCGTATACTTTGGTCTCTTTATTCAATGACACACTGCCCCTATCTGACGAACTCACAACGCCGTTCAATTCGGCATGGGATTGCGAACTCCCTGCATAGAGTATACACCATGGGAGACGTCAAAGAAAAAGGGATGATGACAAAGAAAAAGACGCATGAGCAAAAGCTCATGCGTCATTGTAAAGACCGAATATTACCGTGTATGCCGGACAAGTCCCGGTTTGTTTCAGCAGCTGGTCCTGCAACGGCCGCTAAACGATAAGCGCACTTAGCAGTGCGTCCATAATTTAACGGATTCGATCCGCCTGGGCTCGGCGCACCATCTGATCGGCGATATCGGCGCCGCTGACCTTATATGTGCCGTCCGAAATCTGCTTCTGCAGTTTCGTAACCAAGTCGTCCCGTGTCTCGGGCGCGGCGTTCACCGCCTGCATAGCTGCGGAGAGCGTTTGCGCCTGCGACGAGAGCTGTACTTCGGCCGCCGGGGTGCCTGTGGTTCCCGTCGGTCCGTTTTGCGGCGTAGCCGCGACGCGCGGAGCCGGTGTGATCGATGAGACCTGTCCTGCCCGCAGTGATTCGTTGTTAGAGATTTTCATTTTAATGCCCCCAAATTACCCTATACTTAGATAGACGACAGTGATGTCGGCCTATACAAACGCGGGTGGTGCGGCGGCTTGGCTGTCATAGCAGAGCATGTCGAGCTCAATGCGCGAAATGCGGAAATCTGCCGTAGACCCTTAGCTTTGCGTCCTCGCCTTTCGACGAGTTTGCCTTTGTTGTCGCTCCTTATCATCGCGACAATATCATCATCGGCATATGCCGGGAAAATCTTTAGTGCTCCGTTAAGATTATAGGCAAGAAAGTATTTTTTCCAGATGTCAATAATACCAGTTTTCACGTAAACCCGTAAAATCGCGGATCAGGAACCTCTTTTATGGTCAAAACGGCCCGATTTGATCCGCGCGCATACTAAATTTTTTGACCGTAGGTATCGAAATCGATTTCCGGCAGCTCCGAAACGCCTTTGCGTAGTGTTTGCTCCCATTGCTGATGGATTTCAATCAGATCCGGATCCTTGTCCGTCATGCGCCGGCGGTGGTTGATGTCCAGCTCGTCACGATGGTAGATGCAGATATCGATCGGGGCGCCGACAGTCACGTTGGAGCGCATTGTGGAATCGATCGAGATCAGCGCATACTTCGCCGCTTCTTCCAGTGGCGTTTCCTGATAGCGGATGCCGCGCACCAGGATCGGCCGACCGTACTTCACTTCTCCAATCTGCAAAAACGGGCTGTCTTCGGTGGCGCGCAGGGGGTTCCCCTGGGGGTAGATCAGATAAAGATCCGGCGGCTGTCCGGCGATCTGGCCGCCGAGCAGGAAGTGCACGTTGTAGCGCAGCTCGTCGCGCTCCAGCGCCGCGCGGTCCATCTCGGACACTCGACGCACCTGCTCGCCGATCTCACGGGCGGCGTCGTACATATTCGCCACCGACGCCAGGCCTTTACCCAGATCGAAATCGCGTCCGAGCAGCGTAATGATGGACTGGGTCAGAGAAAGGCTCCCGCTGCAAAGCAGGATAAAGGCTCGCTCGCCGGGAAGGACAAACGTATGCATCTTGCGCGTGACGTTGACCTGGTCATAACCGGCGTTTGTTCGTGAGTCGGAGGCCATTACCAGACCGTGGCGCGTGTGAATCCCCAAGCAATAAGTCATAAGTCGTTCCTAATTCTCCGTCGCGGCGAAGCCGCACTCTTTATTATGCCCCAGGAACGGCCTTGTTCCATACACTTGCGATACAGACATGCAGGCATGGGGCAATTATTTTATTTTTTGATGTAAATCGTAATGGCGGGATTGGCGTAAAGCATGTCATGCGGAAATGGCGTGATCTGCTCGCCAAACAGGCGATATCCTCCGAATTGCGCCCCTACCCGATAATCCGCGCGCAGAGCGCCGAAGTATTGTGCGGCGTCCGCATTGTTGAGACGCACGGCGTCCTGAGTGTCGTACTGGCTCAAGATGACGAAAGTAGGACGCTGCTGCTGTAAGAGGGTGACATCCCAATCCTTATCTTGATAAATAATTCTATTTACTTCCTGCGGTGGAGTGAGCTGTTTCCAGGCGCCGGGACGCGGCGCCGTGAAGTATGGACTGAGCGGCGCGGTCTGGAACCAGGGCATTGTAGGAAACATGGCCTGAGCGCCCAATGCCGACTGGCTTTGTGTCCACGCGATCGCGCGATCGCGCGGATCGGTCTGAGACATAGGAAGCAGTAAAATTATCGTCCATATAAAAGTAAGCGCGCTGGTGATAAGTGCGCTTGCTAAAATTAAACGCCTTTGACTTGCCGCCGTCGACTCACCAATCTCAGCGATCGCTCGTCCAGTCCACAAACACAGAAGAGGAATCAGCGGCAGAGCATAGCGTGCGTATCGCACGGCCGCGAGGCCGATGAGAAGGTAGTAGGGGAGGGCGAATGCGGCGAGGAGACCGTCGCCTTGAGCGCGTCTGCGGCCAGCCCACACAAGAGAGGCGAGAGCCGCCAGCAGCAGCGGCCATCCGAGGCCGGCGCTTAAGTTGGTGACGATATGGTAGATGAAACCGCTGCCGGTGTTGGTGAACGTGTCGCCGGGCTGCTGGGACACATGCAGCGCTTCATAGCGGATATCGGCGATAAACTTGGCGTTTTCCAGGATTGCGCCCGGGCATCCGGCCACGAACGCCGCTGCAAAGCCTCCAATGGCCGCCACAGCTCCCAACGCCGCCTGGCGCCGCTCGGAACGCCCACGCAGATAAAGTGACGCCAGCAGGGGCAGCAGAGCAAGCGCGAGGTTATACTTGGTCGCCGCCGCTAAACCGGCGAAGATCGCGGACCAAATGAGCGGCTTCCAGGAGAAACGCTCGCTTTTCAATAACCGTGCGGCGAAAAGGAGCGAAAGGGTCGCCCAGAACGTCCCCGGGACATCGACCGTCAGCCAGTGGGAGTGCTGCGCGTGCATCGGCGCGATTGCCAGCAGCATCGCCGCCGCAAGTCCCACTCGGCGGTTCCAAAGCGTTTGTCCAACTCCATAGATCGCCACAACTGTCCCCATACCCATAAGCGCGCTTAGTATTCTGCCGATCAGATACAATTGCGCGAACTGCTCCGGATGCGCCACCGGGTCGGGCGCCAGACTTGGCGCCGCCCCAAACATCACGGCGAGGGTATTTGCGAAGTTGACGAGGTAGAGTTGAAGGGATCCGTAATTGTAGAAGTGCGGGAGCAGCTTGCCTTGCAGAGAGTTCATCCCCAGCGAATACCCAAGAACGACGGTTTCATCGGGATGGTAGCTGAAATAGTGCGTTGAACTAGGAAGGCCCCAGCCGATGCCCCAGAGTCGAAGGGCAAGTGAAAGCAGAAGAATGGCCGCGAGAGCGAAGCGGGCGCGATGGCGTGCATACATACGAGCTTAATTCGGAGCGCGGGACGGGAAATCCTGCACCGCTCGCCCCTCAGCGCCAGCGTCACACTAATGTACGTTCTGCAGAATGAATTTGTCGGCGGTTTCAAAGACGAAATCGTTATCATTGCGAAAGAAATCGGAGTGATCGCTGCTCGTCGTTGTCAAACGCGTTACGGGGCCTCCAGCATTCGCGGCGAGGCGATCCGCCATTGCGTAGGGAACAAACTTATCGGCGTGGCTGTGGCCGATCAGCACGGGGCAGCGTACGCGTCGTATCTTCTCTTCACTGAGGAATTTGTGCTTCAGAATAACACGGATCATCGGAAGCGGCACGATGGGATACTGGCTATTCGCCATCTCGGCCATGCTTGTAAAGGCGCTGAAGGTCATCAGCGCCGCGCAGGGGTGCTTCGAGGCGAGATCGATTGCGACAGCGGAGCCGATTGACCATCCCGCGAATACCAGCTTCTTCGGATCCACATCTTTTCTGCCAAGCGCGTAACGGTATGCTGCGTCCGCAGCTGCGTAACATCCCGCCTCGGAAGCCGTCCCACCGCTCATGCCGAACCCCTGGTAATCGGGAACAATGACGTTGCATCCCAATCGCTGAAAGCGGCGAACCTGGTCCAAGCTGCTGGCGATCGATCCACCGTTCCCATAAAAATAGATCACTGTAGGGGAGTGAGCGTCATCAGCGCTAACCTGCCCATCAGACTTGAGGGCATGGGCGAAGATTGCTGCAATGTTTCCCTGCTTCATGGGAAGCGTTGTGCTTTCGCACCCTGGCGGCGGCGCTGAAACCCAGCCACCCTCTTGATATTGTGAGGCGGACCCCGGGAAGATCAGTTCGCGCTGATTGAAGTACAGATATGTCAGCAGCGCGATGTATATCAGACACGGAACCGCCAGAACGTTTACAAGAAACTGGATCACTCGTTGCTTTTTCGTGCGCGGCTTCTTTGATGTCATCCTGGTCATGTGATCCGTTCTTTCAAAAAAAGAATAAGATTTAGGACTTTCGCTTCGATTATCCTATACGGGCTTGCCTAACCCCCCAACTCGCTAAGGCTCGTTTCCCCCCTTCCCTGCAAGCCGCTTCCCTGCAAGCCGCTTCGCGGTGGGAAGTGGGTGCTGATAACTTAGAGCGACATAGCTCTTGACACTGGGTATTGGCCCCTCCGCCCCATCCTGGGGGACAAGAAATGTCTGCGATAACACTCTGCTCCCCAGGATGGGGACGGGGGCCGAAACCT
>NZ_JBDSQY010000223.1:0-5661 GCF_039929585.1 Capsulimonas sp. | reverse complement strand
GCCGTCGCGCGCGGCGTTCACTTGCGTGTCCCAGAGCTTGTGGGTCAGGTCCGACGCGTCGTAGGCTTCCAGCATTCCATCGACGGTGCGCCAATTGGCGTTGTCGTCGAGCGGGCGGCTGGCCCAGACGATGCCGGACATTGGGTCCTTGCCGTTCGCTGAGATCGACAGAAACCCGCCCGGCATGCCGCCTGGAACGCGGACTTCCGATTGGAAGATCGGCGCCTCGTTGAGCTTGCCATCCTTGAGGGCAAACGCTTTGAGATGGTCTTCCTCGCTCCAGGTGTACACAGTTGGGCCGTTCTTAGGATCGTCATAGTAGATCGGCGATCCGTGAATATGCCCGGCGCCCATTTGGAAGCGCTGGATCATTTGCTTGTCGTCCTCGGCGAAGTGCCCGAGACTGCTGCGCTTGGTGGTGTACGCCACGCCGGACTTGCCGCCGCTGATCAGCAGATCGGTTCCGGGAACGAGCAGTGGGCCGGAGGAGCCGAGGTCGGTGTCGCCCTCGTTCAGGATCTCGAAGTTGCTTGGCGTGAACCAATCCATGATGACGAGATCGTTCTTTTGCTGGACGAGCCTCAGGATGCTGGTGCCGTAGTCGCGGCCGCCGGTCTGGGCGTCGGCGGTCCCGTTGCCGGTGACGGCGTAGATCGATCCCGCTTCGTCCGCCGACAATCCCTGGCCCGCCTGCCAGATCGAGCCCTGGGCGCCGTCGGGCGTGGTGCAGAGCACGGAGACTTGCCGCAGGGTCTTGGCGTCATACGCCATGATCCAGCCATGGAATGGGTCACGGTCCGCATGCGCGCCGAAGCCCAGGTAGACCAGCCCCTTGGACAGCAGCAGTCCGGGGCGCTGCAATTGCAGGAACGCGCCGAAAGAGACCTTGCCGTCCACCGCGTCGTATCCTTTGCCGGTTACGGTCGCCGTGATCGTCATCGGCGAGCCGCGCATTTCCTTGCCAGTGGCGATCGAAAGCGCGTGCAGACGCTGGAAGTACTTACCCTCTTCTTTGGTCTTCGCCACCACATAGATCGTTCCCGAATTGGAGTCGATCACGGGGGTGCTGGTGATGCCGATCTCCTCGTTCATGTCTGTCCACTTGGTAATGTAGACCTCTTTCGCGGGGACGGACGGGCCAAAATTGACGGTCCAGAACGGCGCTTTTGCCTTGGGATCGTCGGCGTCGTAGGCATAGACGCTGTTGTGCTCGGTGGCGACGAACAGGACGTTATGGACGCCTTTGCCCGGCATCTTCAGATTGGGGACATAGAGCGGCTGTGCGTAGACCTGCCCATCGACATCGCGGGCGAACAGCTTGCCGAAGTGCTCGGCGTTGACGTTTTCCTTGTTCAGCGCGATCTCGGTCAGGTTCGCGCCGGTCCGCGCGTTGTTATTGTGCTGGGTCAGCAGCGCCGTGGGACGCGCGAGCATCGTCGCCCCCACGGGGTTGGGCGTAACGACCGGCGCGGGCGGCGTGGGCGGCGCGACCGCAGGGTTAGGCGAGCCCTGCTGGACGGCGCTCTGCGCGTGCGCGTGCGCGCAGGCGAGTACGGCGGCCAGGCTATATGCGAGAGTTGTGCGGCGAGGACAAAATAGTGAGGGCACCGAAAGTACTCCGTTTCCGGTTGATATGGACAGGACGGGGCGGCGTCACGTCATGAAGTTGACAGGCGGAGGCGCGGCGCCGCGCCCCGTTCTCTATCGGGTATGATAACAACACACGTTTTTTGTTTCAGGTTCTTGGAATGAGAAAAAATTACGCGTCTTTCTTCCATGACGGCTGGGGAGACGCGTTGTTCACATTCCCCAGCAACATACCACACCTAGGCAGGAAAATCCCATGCCCGAAACTTACAATATCGCGATCCTCGGCGCCGGCGCATTCGCGTCCCGCCGTCATTTGCCTGCGCTGCAGTCCGACCCGCGCGCCAAGGTCGTCGCCGCCTGCCGCCGCGATCCAGACGCCCTCGCCACCTTCGCCGATCACTTCCAAATTCCTGGCCGCTACGCCGATTGGGAAGAAATGCTGGAAGATGCGAACTTGGACGGCGTACTCATCGCCACACCGCACGATCAGCACTACGCGCAGGCCAAGGCCGCTTTGGAAAAGGGGCTGCACGTCCTGATGGAAAAGCCAATGGCGCTCAGCGGCGACGAAGCCCAAGAATTGGCCGACCTCGCGCGTGTTCTAGGCCGTTCTTTGACGGTCGCGTTCAACCCGCCATACTGGCGTCACACCCACGCGCTGCGCGCGGGGATCGCCGCCGGCCGGGTGGGGGATCTGGAAACCGTGGACATCCGGATCAGCGTGTCGGCGGCGGCCGTGTTCGGTAAGGCGCCGATGCCCGAAACCATGCCCGGCGTTGTGCGCCCAACTCTCTTCCGCGCTGATCCCGCCGCCAACGGCGGCGGCAACCTCATGGACGGCGGCGGCCATCTCTTCAGCGAACTGCTCTGGGTGACCGGCCGCGCGCCTTTATCGGTCAGCGCCCTGATGGACACGACGCCCGACGATATGCGCTCCGTGATCTGTGTCCGTCTCGAAGGCAATTTACTCGCCACCATCACCGCCGTCGCCGACAGCGTCTATCAAACCCGCCGTATCCGCTCGACCTACGACGGAAGCCTTGGAAGCGCCATCGCCACCGGCCTGCCGTATCAAATCACCTGGCGCACCGAACAGGGCGAAGAAACCCTCGCCGAAGCCGACCTGCCCGACGTCCCCACACCCGTCTCCGACTGGCTCGACGGCTTCGAGACCGGCCACGGCCCCCTCGGCTCGCCCGAACACGGCGTTCAAGTGACAAAGCTGCTGGCGGCGGCGTACGAATCGGCGCAGACCGGGCGGATGGTTGAGGTGTGACTTTCACTATTGACCCACTTTGGTGCTTCGCGCGCCTTTGGCTTAACCCCCGACCGAAGGCCGCCCTGTACATAACCCACCCCGGCGCTTCGCGCCGGGGTGGGTTATGTACGGGGCACTAAATTCCCGTATATATGCAAGGCTTCTAAAAACATATCCTCAGAACCTTAACAGGTAAGATCGAAACTCACACCCCCGATAATTGCTGTATGCCGACAGCAATGCCCAATCTTAATTATACTGAAGCGCTGACCGCGCGTCCCCGTGTGCTCGTGGTGGATCACGAGCCGATGAGTCGGACGCTGATCGACGCCATTTTGCGCCGGGGGAACGACTACAACGTTCTCATGGCCGGTGACGCCGAGGAAGGGCTGGATGTGGCCCGTCGAGACCGGCCGGACCTGATGCTGCTCAGCACGTTTTTGCCGGGGGCGGACGGGTATTCGCTTTGCCGGACGCTGAAGTCCGAAGCGCGCACGCGGCGTATTCCCGTGGTGATGGTGACCGCGCATGCGGGAACTCAGGAGCGGGTGCAGGGGATTGAGGCCGGCGCGGATGATTTTATCGTCAAGCCGTTCAACCGTGTGGAACTTTTGGCCCGTGTTCGCTCGCTTATCCGTATTAAGGCGCTGAACGATCAGCTGGACGAAGTCGAGGATGTGATCTATTCGCTCAGCCGCGCCGTGGAAGCGCGCGAGGGCGGCAACCATGAGGCGCATACCGAGCGTGTGGTGATCTTCGCGCTGGCGATCGGGCAGGAGCTGGGCCTGACGGACGAAGCTCTGCGTGTGCTGCGTCAGGCGGCCATGCTGCGCGACGTCGGCAAGATCGGAATCCCGGACCGCATCCTCAACAAGCCCGGCGCGCTGGATGACGACGAGCAAAAATGGATGCAGGGGCATGTCGCGCTCGGCGAGCAAATCATCTCGCCGCTGCGCTCGACGGCGGCCCTGCTGCCGATCATTCGGCATCATCACGAGCGGATCGACGGCAAGGGATATCCCGATGGACTCGCCGGCGACGACATCCCGCTGGGCGCCCGGATCGTCGCGATCGCCGACTCCTACGACGCCATGCTTTCTAACCGTCCTTACCGGCCAGCGCTGTCTCCCAGCAAGGCGCTCGCTACATTGCAGGCCGGCGCGGGCAAGCAGTGGGACAGCCGATTGGTCAATCTTTTGGTCCAATGGTCTCTGCGTCAGCCCGGCGGCGTGCCGCAAACAAAATAGCGCCCGCCCGTATCTCCACGATTTTCCTGGAACGATTCTCTCCCGTGGTGACGTAAAATAATCAGGTTTACTCCCCCCACATGTGGGTATATGGAATGGGCTTGATGAGATTTATCAAAATATTGATAATTTTTATATAAATGTAATGGAAGTTACAGCGTTTTGAATGAAAATTTGAGACAATTAATAACTTGTTTGCGTATAGGATTCAGAAAGCGCTTTTTTGCGTGATTTTGATACTTTGTGAATAATGTTTCAATGTCGCAGCACGAAGATGTGAGTTAGCCCCACGGTGGAACCGCACGGCATGGCGCGTGGTTATATGAGAGGGTGGCGTGATTTATGATAAAGGGGAAGGCAATGGCGAATAGCACAGCTTTGATGGATAAGCCAAACGCGGCGCGGGCGCCTCGATCAGTGAGCTCGGTCGACCACGACGAGCGGAGTGTATTTCCGGCGGATGAGGCGGCTGGCGCGTTGGACGATCCCGATGCCGTTCGCTTCTTAAGCCTTGCGGCGTCCGGTGAGGATGACGGCGGAGCGCCGTTGCTCGACGCCGGCGTTGCGGACGACGATGTGGAGGATGAGGACGCCGAGGAAGAGAAGCCTCAGGTGTACCCGCCGGTCGAAGAGAACTCGCGTGACGAGTCGCTCCAGATGTGGATGCGCAAAACCAAGAGCACCAAGCTTTTGAGCGCCTCCGAGGAAATGGACCTGGCCCGCCGCGTCGCCGAGGGCGATCAGCGCGCGAAGGACATTCTGACCGAAGCGAATTTGCGACTGGTTGTGAGCATCGCGCGTCGGTACTCAGTCCCGGGCATCAGCCTGGCCGACTTGATCCAGGAAGGCAACATCGGATTGATCCGCGCGGTCGAGAAGTTCGACTACAACAAGGGATTCCGATTCAGCACCTATGCGACCTGGTGGATCCGCCGGGCGATTGCGCGCGCCGTCATCAACCAGGGCCGCACGATCCGCATTCCGGTCTATGTCGCCGAGACGATCCACAAGTTGGTTCGTACCTCGGGTCTGCTGCGTCAGCAGCTGTCCCGCGAACCAACCCAGGAAGAGCTCGCGGCTGAGATGGAAGTTCCGGTCGAGCGCGTGAACGAGATCATGCGCATCGCCAGCGAGCCGCTCTCGCTGGAGACGCCGGTCGGTGAGAAAGACTCGGCGCAGCTCGCGGACTTCATCCAGAGCAACGCCAACCAGTCGCCGTCGGACGCCGCTGTGAACTTGATTCGCCGCGAACAGCTCGATGCCGTTCTGGACAAGCTCACCCCGCGTGAGCGTGACGTTGTCCGCATGCGCTTCGGCCTGGACGACGGCTACGCCCACACGCTCGAAGAGGTCGGTCAGCGCTTCCAGGTCACCCGCGAGCGCGTCCGCCAAATCGAACTGCGCGCGCTGAAGAAACTGCGCCGCATGGGACCGGTCGATATTCGGGCTTAGTTTCGAGAGCATCTAAAATAGAAAACGCCCCCGCTGAGCAATCGGCGGGGGCGTTTTTTTGTCATAGGCCGCTGGCTGCCTACCCCCCCCGGCGCTTTAGCGCGCTTCCCCCTT
>NZ_JBDSQY010000222.1:0-9961 GCF_039929585.1 Capsulimonas sp. | reverse complement strand
ATCGACATGATCCCGATCGCCCGCGCCCACGCGGTCGAGGATGTGGAGATCGAGAAGATTGACCGGCAGCTCGATCAGGTCAAGCAGGCTGGGATCAAAGTCGACTACATCAACGCAATGTTTCTTTCGTCGGCCTGGTCGATGTTCACGATGCTGAACCTGCTCGGCATGGTCGCGGCCGGCTGGATGTGCTATACGAAGATGCTGCCCTTGACAGCGGGCGATGTGGTGCTTCTGGGCGGATACTTCAGCAGCATCACCGGCGCCGTGCTTTCGATCTGTAATATCTTCCCGAATGTCGCGCGCGGTTTCGAGGCGATCCGCTCCATCGGCGACGTTCTGGAGTCGCCGGATATCGAGCGTAACCGCGGCAAGCAGTCCATCGCCAATGTCCGCGGCGGCCTTCGCTTCGACGAGGTGGCGTACCGGTATCCCGGCGGCGAAACCGATGCGATCTCGCACTTCAGCCTGGATGTCCCCGCAGGCAAGACCGTCGCGCTTGTCGGCCCCTCGGGCTCCGGCAAGTCCACGATGATGGGTCTGGTCCTCGGCTTCCAGCGCCCGACCGGCGGCCGGATTCTTTTGGACGGCAGCGATATCGAAGCCCTGGATCTGCGCGACTTCCGCGAATATGTCGCCGTCGTCTCCCAGGAGACCCTGCTGTTCCAGGGGACGCTGCGCGAGAACATCCTCTACGGCACTCTCGATGTCAGCGACGAGCGCTTGTGGCAGGCGATCTGTGACGCCAACGCCCACGAGTTCGTTTCGCGTCTCCCCGACGGCCTGGATACGGTGATTGGCGAAAAGGGCGCGCGTCTTTCGGGCGGTCAGAAACAAAGAATCGCCATCGCGCGAGCCATTATCCGCGAACCGCGTGTCTTAATCCTGGACGAAGCGACATCGGCGCTGGACGGCGAGAGCGAGCGGGTCGTGCAGGAAGCGCTGGACCGTTTGATGAAAGGGCGCACTACACTGATCGTCGCGCACCGCCTTTCGACGATCCGCAACGCCGACACGATCGTCGTGCTGGAAAACGGCCAGATCACCGAGGCGGGTTCTCTCCCAGACCTTCTCGATCGGAACGGCACATTCGCCGACATGTGGCGCCTGCAAACCGGCGCCCGCTTCGCCATCGCGTCTTAAGTATTACGGCTTCGGCCCCTCATTAGGATGGCCCCTCCGCCCCAATTCTGGGGGACCTGATTTTGGAGACTGGCATTTTCCAGTCCCCCAGAATTGGGGCGGAGGGGCGAACTCTTAGTCCCTCAGAATTGGGGTACAGGCGCCATCCTCATCCGCGACACCGTCCGTCGCCTTCGCTCCAAGGAGAGCTTCCGCGTGCAAAAACGCCCTGCCGGCCTGATCTTCATCTTTATCACACTGCTGATTGACGTGCTCGGCTTTGGCGTGATCATCCCCGTGCTGCCCCGCCTGGTGTCTTCCCTGGCGGGCGGCGGCCCCAGCGCGGGCGCGCACGTCTTTGGGCTGCTGATGGCGTCGTTCGGTCTGATGCAGTTTCTGTTCTCGCCGCTGCTCGGCAGTCTCAGCGATCAATTTGGCCGTCGTCCGGTCCTTTTGCTGTCTCTGCTCTTCACGGTCGTGGACTATGTGATCCAGGCGCTCGCTCCGAATATCGCGTGGCTGTTCGTCGGACGCATTCTGGCGGGCATTACCGGCGCAAGCTTCACCGTCGCCAACGCCTACATCGCCGATATCACGGCGCCGGAGAAACGCGCGCAGAGTTTCGGGATGATCGGCGCGGCGTTCGGCATCGGCTTCATCCTCGGCCCCGCCCTTGGCGGCCTGCTCGGCGCCGTCTCGGCCCGCGCCCCATTCTGGGCCGCCGCCGCCCTCAGCCTGCTGAACTGCATCTATGGCGCGTTTGTGCTGCCCGAGTCGCTGGACAAGGAGCACCGCCGGACGCTCTCCATCGGCGCCCTGAACCCCCTGCGCGGTTTCGGCATCCTCGCCCGCTTCCCCTGGGTGCTCGCGATGGCCGCGTCCATCGGCCTGCTGAACCTCGCGCAGCAATGCCTGCAAAGCACCTGGGTTCTGTATACAGAGTATCGTTACCACTGGACGCCGCTCGACAACGGCCTCTCACTCGCCCTCATCGGCCTGATGACCGCCATCGTTCAGGTCGGCCTGATCCGCGTGCTCGTCCCCAAACTCGGCGACCGCCGCGCTATCCTCGTCGGCCTCATCTTCAATGTCGTCGGCTATTTGGGATTCGCCCTCGCCACCAAAGGCTGGATGATGTACCCCGTGATGATCATCTGGTGTTTGAGCGGCATCGCCGGCCCCACCATCCAAAGTCTGCTCTCCAAACAATACGAAGCCAACGAACAAGGCGCCGTCCAGGGCGCGCTCGCCAGCCTGCAAAGCCTGATGGGCGTCATCGGCCCGATCCTCGCCACCTGGATCTTCGGCTACTTCACTGCCCCCGCCGCCCCGATCAACCTCCCCGGCTCCCCATTCCTGCTCGGCGCCGCGCTGATCATCGCCTCCGGCCTGCTCGCCCGCCGCGCCCTGCGACGGCAGGCGAAGACCGCGTCGGCGTAAAAAGTCGTCATGCTTCGCCTTAAACTGCCGAAGTCTGCTGCTCAAGCCGCACAGGCCCGTGAAGCATAGGGCTTTACATCAGCAATGTCTCAGGCGTTTTTATCCGCACGATGTCGCGCCGTGGGGGAGCGCCAAACGTGCGGGCGTACTCCCGGCTAAACTGAGAGGCGCTTTCATATCCGACCTGATAGGCGGCGGCCTCCGCGCTCACGGAGTCCGTCAGCATCAGCCTTCGCGCCTCCAGAAGCCGAAGCTGCTTCTGGAACTGGAGAGGCGTCATCAACGTGGTCAGTTTGAACTGCCGATGGAACGCCGACGCGCTCATGAGCGCCCTGGCGGCTAACTCTTCAATCCGCATCGGCTGCGCAAAGTTTTCGCGCAGTGAGTGGATCGCGTGCATGACGCCCTTTGTGTGGCTGCCGCCCAAAACGACGTTCGCAACTTCGCCCCCATACGGACTGGTCAGGAGCCAGTAACAGATTTCCCTCATGATCAGCGGATAAAGCGCGGGGATAGCGCTGGGTGTGTCGAGCAGGCGCGTCAGCCGCAGCAGGCACTCGGCCAATGGGTCGTGAAAATCAGTCACAAACACGCCGCGATTGACCTTACCACTCGTTTGAGGCGGTGAACTGAGCGATTCCATGACTTCTCGCAGGGCTCCGATTTCGAGTTCGACGCCGATGCTGAGATAAGGTTTGTTTGGGCTGGCTTCCACGATCCGACCGAACGCCGGCATTTCGATGCTGACCACCAGCGCCTGCCCCGCGCTGTAGCTGATCCATTTGTCTCCAAGGATCGTCTGCTTCGCCCCTTGGACGACGAAGCATAGCGTGGGCTTGAGGATCGAATGGCTGAGCCGATCCTGCTGGGGCGATCGCAGGAAAGACACCCCCTCGACGGCCGTTTGAAATACGATTTGCCCAGAATGGCCTTCCGTATGGCGCATCACCGCATCCACTAAACGCTCCAGCATAATGCGTCTCCCTTTCCGCTACTTAGCGGCGTCACTATTTCTAGTTTAGCAGGAATAGGCAAGAAATCGAAAAGTTCTGGCACGGTCTCTTCTGAGCGTCACTGGTATCATAACCTCACACAGACGCCAGGAGGAAGAATATGATGTCCACCACACTGCCGGGAGGCGAATACAAGCTCGCCGAAGATCTTACTGTCACTCGCATGGGGTACGGCGCCATGCAGCTGGCCGGCCCGCATGTCTTCGGACCGCCGAAAGACCACGACGGCGCGCTCGCGGTCCTGCGTGAGGTTATCAATCTCGGCATCACCCACATCGACACCAGCGACTTCTACGGTCCGCACATCACCAATCAGCTGATCAAAGAAGCCCTGCATCCCTATCCGGAACAGCTGCGGATCGTCACCAAGGTCGGCGCGACGCGAGACGAAAAAGGAAATTGGCCCCAAGCGCTCGCGCCTCACGAACTCCGCCAAGCCATTCATGACAACCTCGCCAACCTTGGCGTCGAGGCGCTCGATGTCGTCAATCTGCGTGTCGGCGGACTGAGTGAACCGACGCCCGGTTCGCTCGCGGAGCCGTTTGGCGTGCTTGCACAGTTACAGCAGGAAGGTCTGATCAAGCATTTAGGAGTCAGCAACGTCGCCGCCGAACAGATCGCCGAGGCGCAATCCATTGCGCCAGTTGTCTGCGTGCAGAATTTCTACAATATCGCAAATCGCCAGGACGACGCGCTCATTGATTCCCTGGCGAAACAAGGAATCGCCTACGCGCCGTTCTTCCCGCTGGGCGGCTTCTCCCCGCTGCAATCCGACGCGCTGTCTGGCGTCGCCACCCGCTTAAACGCCACCCCGATGGCTGTCGCCCTGGCGTGGCTACTGCAGCGATCCCCGAACATCCTGCTCATCCCCGGAACATCCTCGGTCGACCACCTCCGAGAAAACGTCGCCGGCGCCGGCCTGCAACTGCCGGAGGATGCGATTGAAGAACTGAACGGCATCGCCGTTTAAGCCCTACTCGGTCTGATGCATTCAATACCGAAACAGCCCGCTCGTCTCATCGACAGAGCGGGCATTGGCGCTCAGTTTTGCACCGGAATGCATCCACGATTTTAGCGTCTAATCAACACGGATCGGGCCGCCGATCAAATCGACGACGGGAATTTTGTGCAGACCCGCAAGCGTTTTCATCCGGGCTTGCAGTTCGGGAGTAACAGCGTAGTACATTTTGTGCAAATTAGCCTGCGAACAGATCCAATTTGAGCCGGAAATATCTCTCATTTCAAATAGAATGTCGATTGCCGTCGCGGAACGACGATTTACCAATTCGTCCTCTATTGGCCCCGTATTGATCCCCGGCTGGAACGCCAGATCGCGCCACGATGACGCCGCCTGCGTCTCGGGCATGGAAAACAATGCGCCCAGCTCCGCCTGCGCGAGAACTTTATCGTGTTCCATAATTGTTGCATGACGAAGCGCTTCCGCAGTGTTGCGAAGCCGCTTTGGATCGACTGGCTCTATCTCTAATGGGAAAGAAAAATCTTGTTTTACGATGACGCCATGAAACTGGAAGTCGTCCGGCGCGCCGTCTGGCAAGCTGCATGGCATACCCACATGAACGGTAAGCGTGTACTTCCCGGGATGCTTGATCGCCAGATATCTCGTGGCGACGATATACCCCGATGTTTCCTTGCCACGTTTGTCCAGCGCGCCCGCATCCACGCCATACGCCCCACCCGGGCGAACTGGGCGGCTCCCAGGGATTTCCGTGACAACATGGCCCATTGAATCGCTCATGGAGAACGTATACCAGTCCGTGACATACGGATCGACATCCACGATCACGTTCTTGCTGGACACACTTACGAATTTGTACCGAATGAGTAACGGTTCACCCAATGTAATGCGCGATGGCGACACGAGAGACGCTTCAATGCGAACAGGGTCCATCGCTGCCGCTGCAATCACGGTGTGCGCCATTGAAAATCCAGCGATCACTGCCGTGATGAATAATTGATATTTCATGAGATTGCCCTTTAGGAAGCGTTAATCGACCCTGATGGGAGGATCTGGCGGCACAGTCAGGCCATGCTCCTCGTAAACCCTTTCGATCTCAACTCGAATGCGATTGTCCTTCCTGTGATACATCGCCGACAGATGCTGAAGCGAAGGAAGTTCGCGCGGGTGTTCGATGCAAAGATTGGCCAAAACATTTGCCGATGCAGCCGATGGGCGCGCTCCCAGATAGTCCCCCACGAGTTTAACATCGGTGAACTCCGAGTTCGAGACAAGGCTGCGCCATGCCGGCGCCGAGGAGGAAAGCGGCATCGCCATTAGCGACTGCAGCACCAACTCGCGCTTTACACTGTCTGTTTCTACGAAATACCGCTGACTGAGCATCTGCGCAGTCTTTACGGGCTCGTTGGAGCTTACCCCCGCCACCACAACAGGAAATGTGAAATCCGCCAGATAGTCACTCCATTTGTCGTCACGCAGACTATACGGCAGTCGAACATGGACGATCACATCGTATTGCCCTGCTTGGTCGATGGTAAATTGCCGCGTCGTCGCGAAAGAATTCGAAAGCGAGGCTCCTTTGACCAGCCTCTTACTCATGGAATACGCGCCCTGATATGTACGCAAAATGGGACAGTCAATGGAACGCGCATGTCCCTGACTATCGACAACTGCTACCGTAAACCAAGTCCCAGGCTCAAATTCCCAGGGATTGCCGCCATCGTCCAAATCAACGACTAAATCTGTACCCAATTGGTTTTTGATGCAGAAGTGAACGGCAATCGGGATTCCTGCCCGCGCCGTGGCGGGGGCGAGTGAAGCCGTGACAATGACCGGAGACTGTTCAGCATCCGCAAGTACAGGTGCGCAAACAGCGCATCCGGTCAAAGTGAGAACCGCAAGCCAACGGCGCTCCGTCATCCATTTATTCGTTTGCATTTCTGTACTGACACGGCGCCACCTCGAATGTTTCGCAATAAAAAAGCCATACAATCATCACGAAATCTTCCCAAATGCAATCTTATCCTCCTTCGCCGTCTCCGCGCGCCGTGAGCTTGCCATCGTGACCGTGTGCCGGCCAAAGCGTTTGTTGACGCCGTCCACGGCGAGGGAGAGGCGCCAGCGGCGTTCGTAGTCGTCGAACAGGGAGCCGGTGACGTTGGCGATGGGGAGAAGATCGCAGAGGACGACGCCGACTTGTTTGGGCTGATCGAAGGGGTGCGTGAAGATCGACTGCATCCGCTCCATGAGCGTCCAGGTGTCGGCGCAGGGGGCGAATGTGACGTGATTCTCCCATTTGTCGTGCAGGGCGCCCCGGGCGAAGACGGACATGCCGCGTGCGTAGAAGCCGAGCGAGCGCATTCGTTCGGCCGCTTTTTCGAGCAGGCGGCATTGGACAGAGGCGGCGCCGGCGCGCGTGCGCATCTCCGGCGGCATGACGTGCGTGTGGCTGATGGTGCGGCGGTCGGTGATCGGGCGGGGATAGTACTCGCCGCGCAGCTGCCGGTACCAGTGCTCGCCCATCACCCCACCCCAGACCTTGCGCATCTGTTCTTGCGACAAAGCGTACATATGTTCCGTTGTGCGCACACCGGCGGAGTGAAATCGGCTCTCCATGCCACGGCTAATGCCGGGAAAGTCGGTCAGCTTCATGGGATAGAGGCGATGCGGCAGATCCTCTTCATCTAATACGATCAAACCGTTGGGCTTTTTCAGTTCTCCGGCGACTTTGGCGAGGAATGGGTTCAAGCTCAAGCCAATGGAACAGCACATATGTTCGCCTACATTCTTGAAGATTTCGATTTTGATCTTTCGGGCAAGCGCCACAGCATCCTCGGTGCGCTTTTCATTCGCCCAGAGCTTGCACACCATCTCATCGACGGACCAGATCTGCGTGACGGGGATGCAGCTTTCCACAACGCTGACGATGGCGTTGTGATACTCTCGGTAATGACTGTGACTGGTGGTCTCTACTAGGATCAAGTTGGGACAAAGGCGGCGAGCTTCCCCAACGTTTGTCCCGGTTTTGATTCCGAAGCGTTTCGCTTGATATGAGGCGGCGATACAGCAGGTGGAATCGGACATCACGGGGACGACGGCGATGGGTTTTCCGCGTAAATGAGGGTTTTCCTGCTGCTCCACGGAGGCGAAAAACGCGTTCATATCCAGAAAAAGCCATTTGAGCGCCACGACTGGTAGACTCCATTCTACTGCACAAGTGTTGCATTGTAGCATGTGTCTACTATCAAGTCAAGTGGCCTCAAAGATTTATTTTTCGCGGCTTGCTGGTATAATGGCGTCATCATGATTTCACTCATCGATCCCTTCGGGCGCGCGATCCAATACCTGCGTATCTCCGTTACGGACCGCTGCAATCTGCGCTGCGTTTACTGCATGCCGGAGGACGGTGTTCCTTATGACGCACCCGAAGAAGTGCTGTCGTTCGATGAGATCATGCGTTTGGTCAATTTGCTGGCTGGCTACGGCCTGCGCAAGGTGCGGGTGACCGGCGGCGAGCCGCTTGTCCGCAAGAACGTATCCGAACTTGTCGCGCGGATCGCGGCGGTTCCCCAGATCACGGACCTTGGCTTGACCACCAACGCCGTTCTCTTGGAAAACCAGGCCCAGGCGCTTTGGGACGCCGGACTGCGCCGCCTCAATATTTCTCTGGACACGCTTCAGCCGGAGCGGTTTGTGAAGATCGCGCGGTTCGCGAAGTTTGAAGAGGCCCTGGCGGGACTGGCGAAGGCCGAGGCGCTCGGGTTCTCGCCGATCAAGCTCAATATGGTCGTGATGCGCGGCGTGAATGACGATGAGATTTTGGAGATGGCGGCCCTTTCGCTCGATCATCCTTATGACGTTCGCTTCCTGGAGTATATGCCGATCGGACAGGTGACGCCGTGGGAATGGCGAGCCAGTTACGTCTCTAATGAAGAAGTGATCCAGCGGCTGAGCGAGCGCTTTGAATTGCAGCCAATCGAGGCGGCGTCTTCCAGCACGTCGCAAGTGTTTCAGATTCCCGGAGCCGTGGGCCGGGTCGGCGTGATCAACCCCATCTCGCATAAGTTCTGTGCGAACTGCAACAGACTGCGCCTGACGGCGAACGGCGCGCTGGTTCCCTGCCTCGCGGACAATTACGAATACGATATCAAGACGCCGCTGCGGGCGGGCGCATCCGACGACGAATTGATCGGACACGTGAAGGCGGCGCTCGCGCACAAGCCCGAGCAGTCGGATTTCGAAGGCCGCGTCGAGCGCGGCGGCTCCATCCGGATCATGGCGCAAATCGGCGGATAGCCCCCAAAGCAATAAGAAAGAAGACGATGACGCAGCTGACGCATTTGGATGAGCACGGACAGGCGCGCATGGTGGATGTCAGCGGCAAGGCGGCCACGCGCCGCGTCGCCCGCGCCCAGGCTGTGGTGAGCATGGCGGCGCAAACGCTGGAATTGATTCGCGACAATGCGCTCGGCAAGGGCGATGCGCTGGCCGTGGCCCGGGTCGCCGGGATCATGGCGGCAAAGAAAGTGGACCAGTTGATTCCCCTCTGCCACACTCTGGCGCTGTGGGACATTGACGTCGAGTTTTCATTCAGCGAAGACAAGCTGACGATCACCACGACCGCCGTGACGGTTGCTCCGACGGGGATTGAGATGGAAGCGCTCACGGCGGCGACCGTGGCGGCGCTCACGATTTACGATATGGCGAAGGCGGTGGACAAACGGATCGAGATCGGCGAGATCCATCTGTTGTCCAAGACCGGCGGAAAGAGCGGAGATTTTTTATGGGAGAGCTAGTACGCGTCGGCGTCCTTACGATCAGTGACCGGTGCGCGGCGGGCGAGCAGGAAGATTTGTCCGGCCCGGCCATCAAGACCGCCCTGGCGGGCGATCCGTTTGTCATCGCGCTCTACGCCGTCGTTCCCGATGATCGTAAGCAGATCGCCGAGACCCTCAAGCGCTGGTGCGACGAGCACAACTGCGACGTCATCCTCACGACCGGTGGCACCGGTTTCGCCAAGCGCGACGTCACCCCCGAAGCGACACGCAAAGTGATCGAGCGCGACGCGCCGAACATCAGCCAGTATCTGCTGATCAAGTCCGTCAAGAAAAGCCCCTTCGCCGCCCTCACGCGTGGGATCGCCGGCGTACGCCGCAGCGCGCTGATCGTCAACCTCCCCGGCAGCCCAACCGGCGCCGGCGACTGCGCGGCAATTCTCGCGCCGATCCTGCCGCACGCCATGGAAGTCCTGCGCGGCGCCGCGACGGAACATCCGATATAGTGACCTAATCCCCGGCCTTTGGCCGCCCCTTCCCCAGCAAGCCGCTTCGCGGGGAAAGGGTTAAAAATAGGATGGTTCCCTATGGGACTCAGAGAAGAGGCCCCTCCGCCCCAATTCTGGGGGACCAGA
>NZ_JBDSQY010000221.1:0-12873 GCF_039929585.1 Capsulimonas sp. | reverse complement strand
GCGAATGAATTCGCGCCTATAAGTACAATCACCCACCTTCGTGGGTTCAGACATTTGTGCCGCAGACATAATCTGAATATGCCGTAGGCTCCGAAGTCCGCGCAGGCGGACGGCTGTACTTTTAGGCGCGAATTCATTCGCCGGCCACTCTTAATGTTCGCTGACGACTCTTCATTGCCTTGCATCTAAGATGGGCCTTCGCCCTCAAACGCTCACCTTGAGCGTCTTAATCTCAAACGCCTTGAAGTACAGCGCGACGGCGCCGTCCGTCACCGTGAGGTCTTGCGCCTCTTCTTCGAGCAGGTTCGTCTCAGCGACGGACGCCACGGGCACGCCGAATTGGACGCTCGAGTGCGTTCCCGTGCGGCCCGCTTCGTAGAGGCGAACGATGAAGGCGTGGTCGTCCTCGGCCCATTTCACGGACTCGATGATCACGTTCGGCGCGTCAATGCTCGCAAGACTGAATTCTGACGCGCCCATAGAGGCAAGCGTCGCCGTGGGCGCGAGGTTGAACTCGTACGCCGGACGCACTACCGTCTCGACATCGAAGGCGCCGACGCGCGGCAGCAGGGCGTAGGCGAACCGATGCCTGCCTTCATCACCACGTGGGTCAGGATGACGGCCGGCTTTGAGAAGACTAAGACGGTACTCGCCGTCCTTGATCGTACAGGCGTACTTGCAGTCGTTCAGGAAAGTGACGCCGAATCCGTTCTCGCTGATGTCGGTCCACTTGTGCGCGCAGACATCGAACTGAGCGCGGTCTTGAGACGTATTGTCATGCGCATTACGCGTGACGTGACCGAACTGGATCTCATGGCGCGCCGTATCGGCATGAAGTTCCAGCGCAAAGCCGACCTTGAGGAACTGATACTTTTCCTTCCAATCGACCACCGTGTCGAAGTCCACCTGGGCGCTTGACGCATGGAACACGATGTCCTGGGTCAGCACAGATTGCACTCCGATCTGATACTTCTGGCGAATGCGCAATTGCAGCGGTCCTTCGCTAATCACGGCCCGCTCGACCAGATCGGTTTGCGGCGCGAGCTTGAGGCGCTGGTCGCGGTCAATGTCCCAGTTGTCCCAGGCCGCCGGCACGTCTTCGCCCATCAAGAACGTGTTGAACGCGCCGCCTTCCGAGACCAGTTCACGGCGCGACGCCAGATCGAAGAATGAGACGATGCGTCCGAAGTCATCGAATTTGACCTTCGCAAACGGCGTTTCCACGGCGTCCTCGGTCACGACAAATGGGGCGATTCCCGACGACTTGGCGAGCGGCGCCAATGGCGCAACACGATACCCCAGTGGCGGCAGTGTCAGACCAGTGACGGCAAGCTTCTGAGCGCCGTCGAGATCTTCGAATTCCTGAGCGATCAGGCCGGCAACGCCCGGCTGCGAACCCTTGGGAAGCCCCGTCAACTCGATCTCGCCGCCGCGCTCCCAGCTCAGACTGTTCGTCACCAAAACGCCGTCGCCGGAGCCGCCCGCCAGCGTGTCCAGAGCGCGATCGCCCAGCGCCTGGGTCTGCGTAAGGCACTCAGCGAAGAGAGCGATGGCCTCGTCGTTGACGCGGGCGATGGACGATCCGGGGAGAATATCGTGGAACTGGTTGAGCAGGACTTTCTTCCACTGCGCGAGAAGCTCGGCGGCCGGATACGCCGCGCCGTGCTTCAACGCCGCGATAGTCGCGGCAAGTTCGGCGTCGCGCAGGGCGAACTCGCACTTGCGGTTGCCGCGCTTGATCGGCGCGATGGAGGTGAGCGTGCCTCGGTGCAGTTCCAGATACAGTTCGCCGGTCCATGTCGGCAGGTTCGGGATCTCGTCTCGAACGCCGATCATGAACTCGCTGATGGAGGTATATTCGGCCTTCGGACTGCCTTCCAGGTCCTGGGATAGGCGGCCCATTTCGATCATCTCCGCCATCGGGCCGCCGCCGCCGTCACCGTAACCGAAGGTGATCAGCCGGCGGTCCTGGACATCGTTATGCTGCACTTCTTTCCAGGCCTGGATCAGCGTTTCGGGGTCCGGCCAGCAGTGGATCCGGTTGAAGTGGGAGATGACCGAGCTGCCGTCCATGCCCTTCCAGACGAAGGTATCGTAGGGGAACCGATTGGTGTCGTTCCAGCCGAGCTTGGTGGTGCAGAAGAACTCGACGCCGCTGCCGCGCAAAATCTGTGGCAGGGCGGCCGAATACCCAAAGACGTCGGGCTGCCAGAGGGTGTCCGAAGTAACGCCGAACATCTCCCGCGTCGCCCGCTGCCCGACCAGGCATTGGCGCACAAACGATTCACCCGAGGGGATATTGCAGTCGGGTTCGATCCACATCGCGCCATTGATCTCCCAGCGGCCTTCTTTGACGCGCTGCTGGACACGGGCGAAGATGTGCGGGTAAAGCTCGCGCAAAATATCGGCGTGATAGGCGGCGCTCGAAGTGAACTTGAAATCCGGATACTGATCCATCAGGCTGAGCACGGAAGAGAAGGTGCGGGCAAGCTTCCGATGGGTCTCCGCAATCGGCCAGAGCCAAGCGGTGTCGATGTGCGAGTGGCCGACAATCCCGAACTTTGGCGTAGTCGGCCCGTTCTTCAATTCCAGCAGTGGCCGCATCACCTTGCGGGCTTCGGCGAGGCCGGCGCGCCAGACGTCTTCCTCGACTTCCTCGGGCTTGGCGTAAACCGCCGTGAAGATCGCCTGCGCGGCCGCCAGGATCTTCCCACGGCGCAGGCTGCTCTCGTCCAATCCCTCAGCGAGCTGGCGCAGGGCGCGCAGCTCAAAGACAAAGGCGCTGACATCGGGCCGCTCGACCACAAGCTCGACCTTGCCGAAGGCGCGCGCGCCCTTGCCGACCGCGATCCCACTGTCCTGCGCCGCTCCGCCACTGACGACGAGCGGCTCATCGAATGGCTGGGTGCCGGGAAATGTATGCCCTGAGTAGGCTTCCAGATGGATCTCATGGATCGCGCCCGCCGCCGCGTGAAGCGCGAGAAGACGCACGGGATGATTGGGATCAAAGACGCCCCGATGCTCCCCATCGATCAGCAGCAGGCTCTCGCCGGCGCCGGTGATCGCGCGCAGAAAGACGGTCTGGCCGTCCAGAGACATGGGAATCTCGACATTTCCGCGCAGCCACGCCGTCATCCAGCTGTCGCCCCAGCGGTCGCCGGAGGCCACTTTACGCCAGGGTAAACCGGCGTCCGAAGGCGGGATCCCCCGGTAATGCTCCAGGGTTTCCGCCAGCTCCATCTCCACCGGGGCCACGGCGGCGTAGCGCAGCGTGGAATAGGTCGTTTCGAGTATCGTGATCTTCTTGGGAATCTTTGCATCCAGCAGCATCAGGGGTTAACTTTCTTACGCCGGCGTGTGAACGCGCTTTCTAAGAGCAGGCTCACGCCACGCGGAGGATATGGTTCACTTCACTGGCTTTGATTTTACCACGCGAATGGGTATAAATACTGTATGCACGGCCCCCACAGACGAAAAACTATAGGGTATGAAATTCACGGAATACGACCGAAAAGAACACGCGGGGGCGCACAAAAAGAATCCCAGCGGGCGAGCGCCGTAAAGAGACATTTGACAATCGGGCTGGCGCTCAGCATTCTCGCCGTGGTGATCTTCGCGGCTGATTGGAACCATGTCCACGCCTCGGGATCGGGCCCCACTTCTCTCGATCACCTGGTCATTGGCTGGATCCATCAGCGTCAAGCGCCGTGGTGGACGGATCTTTCCCTTGTACTGGCGGGCGTCGGCTCCACCGGCATGATGATCGCGATCTCCGTGGCTGGGATCGCTGTCGGCGCACGCTGGCGCCGTCTGCGCGATATGGCCTGGACCATGCCGATCTGCGCCCTCGGCGCAGGCCTTCTGATCCTCGGCGCCAAGGCGTACTTTCACCGAGATCGCCCTACACTCTTCACGCCGATCATGCACGCGACGGGATACTCATTCCCCTCGGGCCATTCGCTTTTCGCCATGTCGGTCTACGGCCTGCTGGGTTACTTTGCCGGGACGCTCGCTCCCACAAAGCTGGACCGCCGGCTCATCCACGCCGCCACGCTTGCCCTGATCCTGGCGATCGGCGTGTCCCGGATCTATCTCGGCGTCCACTATCCCACGGATGTTCTGGCGGGATGGATGGCGGGGCTTCCCTGGCTCGTTATCTGTATTATCGTCCGGGAGGCGCTCGGACGCACACTGCATAAGTCCCGAGATCAGACGCGAGGGCGAGCCGAGTTATCCTTGGGCAAAAAACGGGCGAAGTCTTTGGGCGCCACATCGTCTAGATCCTCGTTCGGAAAAAGACGGACACCGGCATGATAGAACGCCGTCGCGACGAATTCTCCGCACGAATATTTCCCCGACGGCAGAGAGGTCATTGGAACTTTGATGGACAAATGCTCCAGCAGCACGTGCAGCATGTTCCATCGATCGAACCTCGCTCCGATCTGCGTTTTCGCCCACGCCAGCGCCTCCGGCCCCTTACCCTCCGGCGCTGGGGCGACCACAAACCAATCCTCTCGCCCTTGCAGCGTATTGATCGCCACACCCCAGGGACGCGCCTCCAGCACGGAATTGTCGCCGGTGTATAACCCGACATGGTAGTAGGGCGTCCACATCAGCAGCTTGATGACGTAATCGAATAGCCGATGCGGACGGACAAAGAGCAAGAGATCGCCTGCTTTCGGTTCGATCTTGGGGGATGCAATATACGAAACCCTGAAATTCACGAAATTATAGCTCCTGATCGACCAGCACTTGAAGCGCCCCTGGCTGGATCGTGATAGTCTGTGGGGTGACGCCGACAATTTGATCGTCGGCGTGAACATTCAGCGGCCGACGCGCCTCGATCCGCACTTCCTTGGCGCGCAGCACCTCCACCTTCGGCAGGCCCAGGTGCATCTGAGCGCGCACGGCGCGCAGGTACGCCGCCACTTCGCTCCGATGAACGTCATGGAAGATCACGACATCCAAAAAACCATCGTCGATGTCGGCGTGCGGAGCGATCGGCGCGGCCTGGGCGATTCGATAGGTGTTACAGATTTCGCACATTGTGGCGCGCGTGGTTTGAGATTTGCCGTCGAGAATGAGATTGACTTCGAAGGCTCGAAACGCGAGCGAAAGACGCGTCACGGCATACAGACCGCGCAGGAAGTTTTTGTTGCTTCCCTTTCCATATAGCGCCAGCGACTCGGCGAACAACCCGATGCCCGCCGATTCCGTGAAGTACCGATCGCCGATCTTGCCGAGGTCCACGGCCTTCGGGGCTCCGTTTTTCAATGTCTTAAGCGCCGCCGGAAGATTATGGTGCAGCCGCGCCGCGCTCGCGAAGTTGTTGAACGTTCCCTGTGGCAGGATCCCCAGCGCCGTCGGTGTGTGCGCCAGTTCCTGCACCGCCAGGCCAACGGTGCCGTCGCCGCCAGCAATGGCCACCTTTGGCGCCTTCGCCGCGACCAGCTTTCTCAGTTCGCTTTGAAAATCTTCCTTGGATTGCGTCCGAATGACCCGAAGATCCAGATCGATCTTCGCCGCCATGTTTCTTAATTGCTGTTCTCCGGACTCCGCGTGCATCGCACCGGCGCGCGTGTTCATCAAAATCGGGATCGGGTCGCCTTGAGACATGGGAACATCCTCCGTGATGTGCATTGTTCGGGCGTCATGTGTATGAGATGTGTCTGGAAGATTTCTTCCCGGAAACGAGAAGGCTTAATCAAAGGACGCGCTTCGGAAACAACAAAGCGCTTCGCCAGTAAGCTTGTGGAGCTAACACTGGCGAAGCGCTTTATGATGGAGTCGATCACACGAACAGACCGAAAAGTTAAGACTGAGCGGAGCGGCGGCGCAGGAAGACCATCCCGAGGACCGTCAGACCGCCGAGCATCATCACGGCGTTCGTGGAGGGTTCGGGAACTGCGGAGACGTTGCGGAACGCGTAATTGACAAAGCTGCCGCTGCCCTCAAATGGGGCATGGTCGGTGACCAGCGCGGAATAAGAACTGCCGACGCCGCCGGGATCACTGTAGCCGGGAGCCCCCATGTCAACACTAAAAGTTTCGGAAGCCGGGTTATACAGATATTGAGTGTCACCCCAGCCATCGACAAACGTGAGATGGTTGATATGGGCGGCATCGGCGTCGACCGTCGAGATCGCATAATCCGAGGCGTTTCCGCCAAACAGAGCGGCGGCGGCTTCCTGTCCCGTGAAGACCTGAGAATTGTTAGACCAGATATAGGGATTGCCGGGGTTATCGTAGCCGCCACCGACGGTCCCGAGGTCCCAGCTGCCGACGAAGACATAAGCGGCGTGGGCGGAAGGCGCCGCCAGCAGGGTCACGGCAATTCCAGCCAATGCGACGAAATTCGAGGATCGTAATTTCAAAGATATCTCCTAACTAACGAAGATCTCATAAATGAGAACAAAAACAGCCGCTTTAGCAGGCGACTATTATGATTATAACAGCAATTAATGCAATCAGCACAAAAGTACTCATTGGACATATGTAGCGCATGCTTGCATGCAATTCTCGTGGCAAGCGCCTGCTCCCAAGTCAGCAGTCTACACATTCGCTCGGCGCCGTAAATCTAGGCCAAATGGCGTAAACCCGGCGAATATGCTCGTTTTTGGTCGTTCCGGGCTGACTCCGGGTACACTAAAGGGAACATATTATGCCTAAGAAAAACGATTACAACTCAAAGAACAGCGGACCCGGCGCCAAAGGCGCTCACCGCAAGGGCTCGCCGCGTCCCGACGCCGCTGCCCCCGCTCCCAAATCCAAGCCCTGGAAAGACGGCCCCTGGGTCAATGGCGGAGGCGCGGAAGCCCCTGCCCCGCGCCGCGATGCGCCCAGCGCACGCCCGCCCTATCAGGGACGCACCGACGGACAAGGCCCCGGCGACGGGCGACCTGCCGGACGCCCCGCGCCCGGCGGCCGGCCAGCCTTCGGTCAGGATCGCCCCAGCGGCAAGCCGCCTTATCAGGGACGATCCGAAGGTCCGGGAGGCAAGCCTCCGTATCAGGGACGAACGGACGGCCCCGCAGGCCGACCTCCCTATCAGGGTCGCACGGATGGTCCGGGCGGACGCCCACCCTATCAAGGACGCCCCGATGGACCCGGCGGACGACCGCCTTATCAGGGCCGGCCAGACGCTCCCGGCGGACGTCCGCCATTCGGACAAGGGCGCCCCGATGATCGTGGCGGACGACCATCCTATGGTCAGGACCGGCCCGCATATGGACAGGATCGTCCGGCGGGACGACCGCCGTTTGGCCAGGGACGACCGGACGACCGTGGCGGTCGCCCACCCTATCAAGGCCGGACAGACGGCCCTGGCGGACGACCGCCCTATCAGGGACGGCCCGATGGACCAAGCGGCAGACCTCCTTATCAGGGACGAACCGAGGGCTCCGCTGGACGACCTCCTTACCAGGGACGCAATGATGGTCCCGGGGGACGTCCACCTTACCAGGGCCGCGATGACGCCTCCGGCGGACGACCGCCCTATCAGGGCCGCAATGACGGCCCCAGCCGCCCGCCGTATGGACAGGGACGTCCCGACGATCGCGGCGGACGACCGTCATTCGGCCAAGGACGCCCGGATGACCGTGGCGGACGCCCCGCCTTTGGACAGGGACGCCCCGACCGTGACGCCGCCCGACCGTCCTATGGACAGAACGAGCGTCCCGACACGCGCCCTGCAAAGCCAATGCCCGCGAAGCCGATGTCACCCAAGCCAACCGCTCCAAAAGCGGAAACAACGGCTCCGGTCGCCGTGAAGTCCAGTACGGGCCATCGCACCATCGTCGTCCCGGCCAATCGGCCTCCGATCACGATCGAGCATCTCGCGGATGCGGCCCAAAAGCCCCCCGCCCGAAAGAAAGTCATCGTCGTGATGTCCGGCGCCAAGCGCACCACACGCCCGGCTTCGGAGCGTCCGGTGGCTGACGACACGGATTCCTCCGATGAATACACCGTCGTGCACGCCCAGCCGATGGACGAGGAAGGTTACGCTCCGAGCATGGCGAGCGAAACCGGCGACACGGACGGATCAGGCGAATACGCCCAAATGTATGAGGATTCTTCGGAAGAAGAAACACATACGGATGAAGACGCCTCGTACGAAGGCGCCGTTTCGGAAGAAACCGACGAAGACGATGAGTCGGAAGAATCTGACGAGGACGATGAGTCCGATGAGCCGGAACCAAGCTCGGAGCCTCCCGCTCCTGAAGCGCCGGAAGCGGACGACCAGGGACCCACGACGGAGGAGCCCCAGGCTCCTTCCGAAGTGACGTCCGAAGCTGTGTCTTCACCCAGCGCCGAAGCGGCTCCCGAAAGGGAGCCGACTTCATCGCCCGAAGTGATCGCTTCGGGTGGTTCGGAAACGGACGCCGCGCCGGAGCCTCCCGTTGATCGGACGCCGCCCGCCATCAAGGCGCTCAAGGCGAAGAAATTGGCCACGGCGCCAGCCGCTGACGCTGCTCCCGTTCAGGAAGCGCCAGCGACCGTCAAAGTCGTGAAAACGAAAAAGACGGTCGTGGCGTCCGCCGCCGTCGCCGCCCAGGCGGAGCCGCTCGGGGACGATCCGGAGCCGATCAAGTTCGCCGACCTCGGTCTTTCCGAGCAAGTCCTGAAGGCGATTTCGGATCTGGGCTTTGAAGCCCCGACGGCCATCCAGGCAGGCGCGATCCCGCCGCTGCTCGCCGGCCGCGACCTCATTGGCCAGGCGCAGACGGGCACGGGCAAGACCGCCGCGTTCGCCCTGCCGCTGGTGCAGATGGTGGATCCGAAGCAGAACGTGATCCAGGCGATCATTCTGGAGCCGACCCGCGAGCTGGCCATCCAGGTCGCCGACGGCATCCATAAGTTCGCCAAGTACGCGGGTCTGAACGTTGTCCCCGTCTATGGCGGACAGCCGCTCGACCGCCAGTTCCGCGCCCTGCGCGCCGGCGCGCATATCGTTGTTGGCACACCTGGCCGCGTGCTGGATCACCTCCGACGCGGTTCGATCCAACTGGACCAAGTCCGATTCTGTGTACTGGACGAAGCCGACGAGATGCTGGCCCTGGGCTTCCTTGAAGAAGTCGAGACGATCCTGGCCGAAATGCCCAAGGAACGGCAGACGGCGTTCTTCTCCGCCACCATGGCGCCACGCGTTCTCGCGCTGACCCAGCAATTTTTGAACAACCCCCAGCGCGTCAAGATCGAATCCAAGCGCCGCACCGTGGACACGACGCGCCAAACATATTACGAAGTTCCGCAAGGCCGTAAGCTGGAAGCGCTCGGCCGCGTGCTGGACATGGAAACGCCCGGACCGACGATCGTCTTCTGCCGCACCCGCCAGCAATGCAACGAGCTCGCCGAATCCCTGCGCGTGCGCGGGTATCTCGCCGAGCCGCTGCACGGCGAAATGGGCCAGCCGGAACGTGACCGGGTCATGAAGCGGTTCCGCGAGGGCCTCGCCGACATGCTGATCGCCACCGATGTCGCCGCGCGCGGCCTGGACATCGAGACCGTCACGCACGTCATCAACTACGAACTGCCCTGGGACATCGAACAGTACATCCACCGCATCGGCCGCACCGGCCGCGCGGGACGCTCCGGCGACGCCATCACCCTGGTCGAAGGCCGTGAGCGCCGCCAGCTCCAGGCCATCGAAAAGATGATCGGCACGCAGATCAAACCCGTCCGCATCCCGAGCGCCGCCGACATCACCGCCCGCCGCCGCGAAGCGCTCGCCGAGTCGCTGCGCGAGACATTAGTCTCCGGCGAGTTCGACGGCCACCTGGCGACGGTCGAATCGCTGACCTCAGAATACGACGCTTCCGAGATCGCCGCCGCCGCGCTTTATCTGCTCTGGAAAAATCGCCACAGCGCTCCGGCCGACACCGCCGAGGAGCTGGCCAACGATATCGAGCAGCCCGAAGCCGGCATGGTCCGCTTGTTCGTCAGTCTCGGCCGCCAGGACAACGTCCGCCCCGGCGACCTTGTCGGCGCCATCACCAACGAAGCCGGCCTCACCGGCCGCCAGATCGGCGCCATCGACATCATGGACCGCACCTCCTTCGTGGAAGTCCCCGCGAACTTCGTCACTAAGGTCGTCGCCGCCCTGAACTCCACCACCCTGCGCGGTAAGAGCTTCAACGCCGGCATCGCCCACCCCGACGAAAACCCACGCGGCAACAACAACCGCGGCGGCGGCCCGCCCTCCGGGCGCGGCGGCTTTGGCGGAGGCAACCGTGGCCCCGGAGGCGGCGGGTTCAATAAGTACGGCAAGCGCTAAGACACGCTTTGGAATGCGCAACGGCCGCCGGGGGAAATCCCCCGGCGGCTGTTTTTGTGTATGTCTTATTTTTAATTTACATTTTATCTTACATTAGCGTAAATAATGGGGCGTCACGACCTTTATCTGCCCAAGGCAATGATAACGAAAAGAGGCCGCCTGGTATAATTATATATGGGCAGTCTTACTAACAGTTGTCAATCACTATGGGAGCATGAAGTTGTCTATTGCAGAACAGTTCAACCACCGATTCAGTGATAGAGGAGGACGTTACGAAGCAGGTTATACCGATGACCCTAATGGCATTCTGGCACGCGCAAGGGAGATTATGCAGCAAGTCATTGCGGACTTACCTATCACAACTACTACACAGATTTATGCTGATCTGGTGGCAAGCGCCAAGGTCAGTGCAGTAGCTTCGTCTGCTGATGGTAATGCTTACATCGGTATGCATATCGGTACCGTCCTGGTTCTTTACGATCTTTTCCTTCGAATGATGGCGACAGATCGCGTTCTGCCTGAGATCGGTAACGTGGCTGTCGAGAACCATGAGCAAATCTTCGGCGGGAAGTTATACGCAACGTATTTTGATCTTCCACAGTACCTCGAAGGTTCATGGCCCTCACCTGTCAGCGAACACCGTAAAGAGGCAGCCGCTACCCTTACCCTGATGGCTGTCGAGAACGGAGTGTACCATGAGTTCGGGCATATAGCCCTCGGACACCTTACGAAGCAAATCAATGGAACAGTATTATCGTACGTTGAAGAAGAAGGCGGGGTGACAAGATTACCGCCCATGATTGCCCAGATGCTTGAGTGGCAGGCGGATTGCTGGGCAGTTAGGGAGACCGTCAAAGCAATTACCTACAATCGCGGAGTTCGTCCATCACCTTCGATGCGCCAATCGCCAAAAGATCAACTCTTCTATCGATTGTTTAGCCTTTACTGTTTCCTAAGTGTCGTTGCCCAGACGACACTTTTGCCTGAGGATTTTGAATCGGTCTGGCATCCAACTCCGGGTATGCGACAACTCTATCTGATAAAGCCGCTCTACGAGGCGATTGAGGAGTTTTTATCTGACGAAGATACGGATGAGATTAAACAAGTGTGTATGCAGGTATTCCCTAACGCAGAGAATGCTGTGGCGACAGTTACGACAACTGCTGTGCGAACCGAACACCTCGAACACCTAAGTCAGTCAGCCGTTTATGACCACATTAACCGTTTGGAGGAAATCGCGCGAAGCGCGATCTCCAATGGCGATACAGATACATCTGCTTTAGACGAAGCCTAAGCAGGGAGTGCGATTAATGCTGAATTCAGTAGGGGAGACGCTTAGAAATACTGGAACATGGAAGTCGCGCAATGGGCCAGATGGTATCCATCTGTTTGACCGGTGGACAGGTATTAATATATTGGTCAATGAGGTAATCCCGCCTAAGAGTGCGTGGGCCTCCGCCCCAAGGCAAATGTCGATTGCTCTGACAAACGCCTGTGACCTACATTGCCCATTCTGTTATGCGCCCAAGCATCACGCCCAATTGAATTTGAATTTGTTAAAAGGCTGGCTGGTCGAACTGGACCAAAACGGCTGCTTGTCTGTAGGATTCGGAGGCGGCGAACCGACCCTGTTTCGCCAATTTTCCGCCCTATGCAACTTCGCGGCGACAGAAACACGGTTGGCTACAACATTCACCACACATGCTCACAGAATTGATGAGAGGCTCGCTGGTGAGTTGTCCGGTAATGTGCATTTCATTCGCGTAAGCATTGATGGCGTGGGGGCGACGTATGAAAGAATTCGGGGAAGATCCTTCGCCTCTCTACTTCGGCAACTTGAAATCGTGCGCAAAATAGCACCGTTTGGCATTAACGTGGTTGTCAACAGTTCGTCCATAGCAGATCTTGACGAATTGGACGAACTCGCAGAACGAACACAGGCAAGCGAGCTATTACTACTGCCTGAACAGCCCGCCCGAGGGCGGGATGGCATAGATCCTATAGCGACAGAAAGACTACAGTGCTGGGTGGAAAAGCGCAGGGCTGGCGTTCCACTCCGTGTCAGTCAGGCGGGTTCCGAAGGTATGCCCGTATGTGATCCGTTGCCTGGGGAAGCGGGGCTTCGAGCTTACGCACACTTGGATGCGTCCGGCATACTGAGGCAGTCGTCGTATACCAAGACCGGGATTGATGTTGGTGATGATGGGATTATAGCCGCGCTTAGCACTCTGCGGCAGAAAATTGGGGAAACCACAAAATGAAAATCTGGGCGGGATATGGCTCCGAGCACTCCATGAACCTCGTAATGATCGGGCGTTTCAAAGAGATGGAAAAGGCCATTGAGGCAAAATCCATTATCGACGCTATCAAAGATACTGTCGAGCAGGCCCCACGACTGGTGGAGGATCTTAAGGAACCACACGCCAAACGATACAGTCCCGAAATCCTAGCGGTTCTGCAAACTCATAACCTATTTCTGGTTGCCCCAGAGGAGCTTGAACAATTCGCCTACGATATCTCAGTCGAGCTTAAGGGCCAAGAAATTGTTGTTACAACAGATGAGAGTGAGGTATCTGCTTTCCTCAAAGTATTGATTGATAA
>NZ_JBDSQY010000220.1:0-28912 GCF_039929585.1 Capsulimonas sp. | reverse complement strand
CACGCACTCAAAGCGCGCCCGGATGGCGTTTTGGTCAATCATGCAGCTATATTCGACACCGAAAGCGGAAAAGACTCCCGCATTTCAGGATTAACAAGATTCACTTATATTGGACCAAGTCCTAAGGGACCATGCACTTGAATTCCAATCATCACTGTCCGCGGTGGACGTGCTGGGGCGCAGCCGGGAGCGCGGCGACGAGGCTGTGCGCCGCATAGAGCAGGCCGGCGGCACGGCGCTGTTCTACTCCGTGGAGGTGATGGACTACTACGAATTGCTGGCCGCGCGCTTTGTCGTTCGTCACCGGTCAAAACATCGTCTTCGACGGCGGATTCTCCGCCACCACCATCTGAGAGGGAAGACATGGGAAACAAAGAGCTGGTGATCGATGATGATCAACAGAACGTAACAGACGGACAGAGAAACGAAGTCCGCCTCGCCGAAGAGGAAGTTCGTGAAATCGTCGCCCGCGCCCTCGCTTCAATGGATCTGGCCGGCAAGCGAGTTCTGCTGATTATTCCCGACGCGACCCGCACCGCACCGGTTGGTCTGATGTTCCGCACGATCTTCGACCTGATCGGCGGCGAAACTTCGCGCCTGGATGTGATGATCGCGCTTGGGACGCACCCGCCGATGAGTGAGGAAGCGATCAACCACCGTCTGGAGATCACAGCGGACGAGAGGGTGGGGCGTTACGGGGGAGTCGGTTATCTGAACCACGCCTGGGACGATCCCGCCGCTCTGGCTGACCTTGGCGTCATCCCGGCGGACGAGATCGGCAAGCTCTCGGACGGCTTGTTTGAGATGGCCGTGCCGGTGACAGTCAACCGGGCCGTTTTCGATTACGATCAGTTGATCATCGTCGGCCCCGTCTTCCCGCATGAGGTCGCCGGCTTCTCGGGCGGCAACAAATACCTGTTCCCCGGCATCAGCGGTCCCGAAGTGCTGAACTTCTTCCACTGGCTGGGAGCAGTTATCACCAATCCCGGCATCATTGGTCATAAGTGGACCCCGGTGCGGCGCGTCATCGACTATGCCGCCTCAGGGATTCCGACGCCTCGCTTTGCATTCTGCATGGTGATCCAGGGGCATGACCTCCTGGGCCTTTATGCGGGCGCTCCCGAGTCCGCCTGGTCCGAGGCCGCAGACCATAGCGCCCGGCTGAACATCGTGTACAAGGATCGGCCTTTCCATACGATCCTGTCGTGCGCGCCGCCGATGTACGACGAGATTTGGGTGGCCGGCAAGTGCATGTACAAGCTGGAGCCGGTGGTGGCGGACGGTGGCGAGCTCATCATCTACGCGCCCCATATCCGTGAGATTTCCGTCACCCATGGCGACCTGATTCGGCGGATCGGGTACCACACGCGCGACTACTTCCTGAAACAGTGGGACCAATTCAAAGACGAACCATGGGGCGTTCTGGCGCACTCGACCCATGTGCGTGGGATCGGCTCGTATGAGGACGGCGTGGAGCGCCCACGGGTGCGGGTGACCCTGGCGACGCAAATCCCTGAAGAAGTCTGTCGGGCAATCAACCTGGGATACCGCGACCCCGCCTCGATCCGGATCGAAGACTATCAGGACCGGGAGGAGGAGGGCGTTCTGTACGTTCCCAACGCCGGCGAGATGCTCTTCCATCTCAAAACCCCGCCGGAATGGGCGCGGGGAGGAACGGTTAATCAGCAGTGACATCACCCTGGAGGTTGCCGCAGGAGCCACTCTCCTGGCGGCGTCTCCGGAAGGTAAAGTCGTCTACGATGATCCGGCGTACCGGAATATTTCTTGGGCGATTTGTCGAATCCTGGCCCGATCGTTCGACTATATAGTGCAGAGGAAACACGGTACGAGAAGTCCATATCATCTATCAGTGACAACTCCAAGCCCATAAATGGGCTGGCTTCTACGCTTCCACGGAAGTGAGGCTCTGTTGTCCCAGAGCCAAAATATTGACAGCGGCATTGGTGTCGCGATCCAAAGAAAGGCCGCACATCGGACACAGATGCCACCGATCCGAGAGCTTCTTCTTGGTGCGGCCTTCTCGACCGTCAGGGCGGTAGCCGCATCCAGAGCAGTCCTGCGAGGTGTAAGCAGGATTGACGGCAAGTATCTCACGACCAGCGTTTTCAGCTTTCGAAGTGAGAACAATACGAAATTGTGACCAGGCAGCGTCGCAGATGGACTTCGCCAGACAATGATTGCCAAGCATATTCCTAACGCTGAGTTTCTCCACGGCAATCACACCGAAGCGATTGACGACGCGCCGCGCGTTCTGGTGACAGAAGTCATGGCGACGATTGCGAATACGTTCATGAACACGAGAAACGACTTTACGGGCTTTCTTTCGAGCCTTGGAGCCACGTTTCTGCTTCGCAAGTTTGCGCTGGGCCTTAGCGAGCGCCTTTTCATCCTTGCGAAAGAAGCGAGGGTTATCGATGAACTCGCCATTAGACAGGGCGGCGAAGGTTTTCAGTCCCATGTCGATCCCGACCGCTTCGGTGGACGGAGGGAGAAGTTCCGGTTCGACCTCCTGGCAGAGGCAAGCAAACCACTTATTGTTGATCCTTCTTAGGGTGCAGGTCTTGAGTTCACCCCAGGGCTGGCGGTGGAGTTTGGCCTTCATCTGCCCGATCTTGGCAAGTCGGATCGTGCTGTCGCCGACCTTGAAACTGTCGTTCTGAGTAAAAGTGATGCTGTCGTACTGACCTTCGCCTTTGAGCCTGGGAAAGCCTGGAGTCTCCCCTTTCTTCACACGGTCGAAGAAGGCTTTGAACGCCAGGTCCACACGATGAACCACATCTTGTAGGACTTGCGAATACACAGATTTGAGTTCGGGGTGAGATTTCTTCCATGCAGGCAGATAGGCTTGCTGGTCATAGCGTCCCACGGATACTTGAGCCGTCTCGAATTGATATTTTCGGTCGTTGACCAGACTGTTATAAACACGGCGGCAGGTTTCGAGCGTCGCTTCCAGTGCATGCTCCTGCGCCCTATTGGGGTACAGCCTGATTTTTAGACAGTTTCTGTTCACAGATTTGCTGTACCTGAAACTGTTAGGTTCTTACGTGTTTTCGCGATACCAATCGGGGTGTCGGTATTTATCGTCTTCGGAAAGACGATGTGCTATCCATCTCCCCCATAAATGGGGAAGACTTACGCACTTTGTGTTAAAAATGACGGGAAGGCTGAAAAGAATGGAAAACTTTATTGCGATATGCAGGCAACGCACGACGATGTCCATGGACCGGTTTCTCAACGATCTCAGTTTTGTTCCCGCAGACAAGCTGACCTGGCGCCCGACGCCGACCGCCAAGTCCGCACTGGACATTGCGGCGCATTGCGCCGGCTACAGCGGCGCCTTCGCCTCTATTATTAGCGCCGGAAAGTTCCCATCCAGGGTCGAGGATTTCCTCGATCCGATCCAAGCGGCGATCGAGAGCATCACGACATTAGAACAGGCGGAGACGATTCTGCGAAAGGGCATCGCGGACACGATTGCGGCGCTCGACACAGTCACGCCGGAGCAAGTCGGCGCAATGATCGAAGCCCCGGCGCTGGGCAGCACCCCGTTCAATTTCTTCTTGACGCTTCCTGCGCGTCACCTTGAGAACCACGGGGCGCAGATCGACTATCTACAGACGTGTTGGGGCGATCTGGAGGTTCATTTTTAGCATTGCGCCAGGCAGCCCTCTTCAAGCTCTCTTAGACAGCGCTTCGAACCCGGAAACCACGTCAAAAAGCTCTTCGTCGATGCTGCCCTGACGCAAACGGTGAAAGGCGCCTTGAAGATCATCCAGGGTTTCTTCGATGTTCTTATCGGCGCGCTCCATTGCCGCCAACCGGCTTGCATTTTCGCTGGCAAGGGATTCGGCGCATGCGCGGAAGAGGGAGATGAAGAGATATTCCCGGATTAGCGCGCGCAGCGTGTCGTCGCTGCTTCCCAGGACTTCGGGCAAGTTTTTTGTTGGCCAGGGGATGTCGGCCAAGCCAGCTTGCCACTGCGCGTCGAGCGGCAGGAGGCGCTGGCTGACGGGTTCGAAGAGAGCGCCGGGCTGCGGGCGATTATGGAAGACGTACACGCTGGGATTGTCGCCGCTGGCGCGCAGCGCCTCGCTTTCGATCTGGATCTGACCGACAAGGGCGGTGATGGCTTGTACAGAGTTTGGTGAGGCAAATTGACCGACGACTGGCAACCCTGCGTCCGCGAGACGCTCCTGAACGCGTTCGCCGATGGCCCAAACTTGCGCCTTGCCCGGCAGTGATCCCAGTGTGTTAATTGCATAATCGGCGATGACATCGTTGAATTGGCCGACCAGTCCCTGGTCGGAGCCAAATACGATGACGCGGATGTCTGTCTGCTGATCTTGTTCTACGGGAAGCGCCGGCGTTTCGTGTCCGTGGATGCACGCGGCCAATCCCAGTTCGACCGTACGATAGTAGTCGGCCAGAGCGAGGACCGATTTCTCGTATTGTCCGACGCTGGAGGCGGCGACGGCTTTCATCGTGCGCACCACGGATTGGAGGTCGCCAGCAGTATCGATCTTGCGGCGCAGGCCCGCCGTGGAGTCGCTCATGTTTTCCCCCAGAATGCACTATTCCTTCGTCGTCAAAGGTCCGACATGACTTTGGGTGGAAATGCGGCCCTCACGGCGTTGAGCACGGCCAGCACATCAATGATTTCCTGGCAGATCGCGCCCGCGACTGGCGTCAAATGTCCCGTCGCGGCGAACATCATCCCGATCAAGCTCAAAGCCATGCCTCCGATTGCGCTCTGGAGTGCGATGGATCGCATCCGGCGGCTAATATGCATGAATTCGTCTACTTTCGTGAGAGAATTCTCCATCAGCACCACGTCGGCCGCTTCCGCCGTGATGTCGCTGTTTTGTCCCACCGCCATGCCGACTGTCGCCGCCATCATCGCCGGGGCGTCATTAATCCCGTCGCCGACGTAGAGCGTCTTAGACCGAGCGGTTTCCTTTCGCACAATGGCCAGTTTTTCCTCTGGACTTTGCTCGGCAAAAATCTCCTGAATGCCGACTTGCTCGGCCAAATAACGAACTTCTGTTTCACGGTCTCCAGACACGATCATCACGCGCTGGAATTGATGCTTTGGTCCGAGGTGTTCAATAAACGACTGCCCTTCGATGCGCGGCGCATCGCGCAGACGGAAAGCCGCCGCGTACCGCCCGTCGATAGCAATCATGCATTCTAGTCCTCCGGCGGCTGTGGGCATCGCATCGGCGCCGCTAATATCTAAAGCGGCGATCTTACCGCGACTCGTGATTTGAATTTTGTGTCCCGAAACCGTTCCACATAGCCCCGT
The DNA here is from genome assembly GCF_039929585.1 of Capsulimonas sp. NCBI lineage: Bacteria > Bacillati > Armatimonadota > Armatimonadia > Capsulimonadales > Capsulimonadaceae > Capsulimonas > Capsulimonas sp. Next base: position 23,589 of record NZ_JBDSQY010000220.1, on the reverse strand, counting down.
ACCAGGCGCTTCACTCACCTCGGAAGCTTGCTGGAGCGTCAATTTCTCTTGGTTCGCTTGAGCAAGGATGGCTCGGGCGAGTGGATGCTTCGAATAGCGCTCAAGGCTCGCCGCTAATGTCAGAATTTCCTTCTGGTCGAATCCTGGCGCGATGAGTTGGTCGGTGAGCTTGGGTTCGCCATATGTCAGTGTTCCCGTCTTGTCGAAGATCGCGGTGCGGCATCCCGTGATCTGCTCGAGAACTGCGGGGTTTTTGATAATAATGGAGCGCCGAGCCGCCAATGAGATGGAGCCAATGATTGCTACGGGAATTGCAATGAGCAGTGGACAGGGCGTCGCAATGACTAGAACAGCGAGAAAGCGAATTGCGTTGCCGCTCATTGCCCACGCGAGAAGAGCGACAGCCACAGCCACCGGCGTGTAGATAGCCCCTAATTGGTCGCCGAGCCGCCGCAAATGCGGACGATTCTGTTCAGACTCTCGCATGACGCTCATGATTTTGGCGTAGCGAGAATCGACTGCTCGCCGCGTTGCGGTGATTGTCAGGGCGGATTCGCCGTTCACGGCGCCGGATATTACCGAGGAGCCGGACGCCTTCGTTACTTCAAACGGTTCGCCGGTCAGGAACGCCTCATTCATGACGCCGTGACCTTCGATGACCGTTCCATCCACCGGGCAGATATCGTGCGGATAGATCACGAGAGTGTCCCCCACCGCAACGTCTTCCATCGTCACATCGCTGATAACGGCATCCTGTTTTCGATGTGCAACCGATGGCATCCTTTTGGACAGAGCGCGAAGGACGGACGATGCGTTTCGGAGCGCATAGTTTTCGAGAGCCTCTCCTCCTGACAGCATCAGCACTACGATGACTCCGGCCAGATATTCTCCGAGAAGCACGGAGGTCACGATAGAAATTCCCGCCAGTAGATCGGCCCCAAACTCACGTTTTGCGACTTTCTTAAGAAGTTCGAAAACGAGCGGGGCTCCGCCAAGAACAAGTGCGGCCAGGAGCGGGATCTGAGATGTGCTGGGATTTGTGTGGAAAGCGAATTGCAAGAGAAGATACGCGGCGATCGCCACGACGGCGACCGCGGCGATCGCCGTCGTCCTGCGGCGCCAGTGATTATTGTCGATCTCCTCAGCGGTGAATGCGCTCATGACGATGCCTTAACTGCCACTTTCGATGTGGCTCCATGATCTTCTTGGGATTTGACGACTGGATCCGACAGGAAGCGATCAAGTACGCCGCGTGCGATTTCTAAGACTGTTTTGCGATCCTCATCGCTAAGTCTTGTGGCGGTTTCGAAGCGGGCGCACACATCCGCCGGAATGCTCTCGGACGATTCTTGCACGGCGCGTTCGGCGTCCGTCATTTGTTCGATTGGGATTGCGTCGAAGAGGTCGGCGGACAGCGCCAGAAGAACGGCGATCTGTGCGGGAACGGGCGCCTGGGAGAACTCCGGCTGTTTGAGGCAGGCGCGGATACGGCGTCCGTGCTCGATGGTCTTGAGAGTGTCGGCGTCCAAACGGGCTCCGAATTTGGCGAAGGATTCCAGTTCTTCAAACTGTGCGTAGGCGAGCTTGAGGTCGCCCGCCACCGCGCGGTAGGTGGCCCTCTGCGCCTTGCCGCCGACGCGCGACACGGATTTCCCGACATCGACGGCGGGCAGCACGCCCAGTTCGAACAGAGAAGGCGAAAGATAGATCTGTCCATCGGTAATGGAGATCAAATTCGTCGGAATGTAGGCCGAAATGTCCTGTGCGTCGGTTTCGATAATCGGGAGGGCGGTCAGCGATCCGCCCCCATGTTCTTCGCTGAGATGCGTCGCTCGCTCCAGCAGGCGCGAGTGGATATAGAAGATGTCGCCAGGGAAGGCTTCACGTCCTGGAGGGCGGCGAAGCAGCAGCGAAATCTCACGATAAGCGCGGGCATGCTGCGTGAGATCATCATAGACGATGAGCACGTCTCGTCCCGATTCCATAAAGTATTCGGCAATACTTGTGGCGGCGTAAGGCGCGATGTAAGTCAGGCCGGGCGGATCGCTGCCCTCGCTCACGACCACGACGGTATATTCCATGGCGCCATGCTCGCGGAGCGTGGCGATGGCCTTCGCCACGGCGCTCGCGCGCTGTCCAATGGCGCAATAAACACAGACGACGTTCTGATCCCGCTGATTGAGAATGGCGCCGACCGCAATCGCGGTTTTGCCCGTTTGACGGTCTCCCAGGATCAACTCGCGCTGACCTCGCCCGATAGGAAGCAGTGCATCGATTACTTTTATGCCCGTTTGGAGCGGGACGGTGACCGGCGAACGGTCCATGATGGCAGTGGCGGGGCGTTCGATGGGGCGGCGGTCGTTAGAATGGATCGGCCCGGCGTCGTCGAGAGGCCGGCCGAGCGGATCGATGACGCGGCCCAGCAATTCGTCGCCCACCACGACGTCCGCGACACGGCCCGTTCGCTCGACTTCATCGCCGGCATGCAGACGCCAATGCTCGCCAAGCAGCACCACGCCGATCTCATCTTCATCCACATTGAACGCAACACCAAGCACGCCGCCGGAGAACTTGACCAACTCCTCAAAGCCGACGCCGGGAAGTCCAGACACCATGGCGACAGCAGTGGAGATGCTCGCGACCGCGCCGATCTCATGCGGCTCCAGGATCGGCGTAAACTCTTCGCACGCCTGACGAACGCTATTGAATGCTTGGTCGAAGACGCCTTGCAAACTCTCGACTTCGGTGTTCATTGACGAACCGACGCCTTCTCAGTTTTAGTCTGTGCCGTCAGAAGCGAGCCAACGCTGGTTTCCATGGACGCCAGATAGTCTGTGATGCTCCACGACAGTTTTTGCCCGTTCGTAGTGAGTTCGATGCCGCTGATCAGATTCGGCGTCGTCTCGAACTGGATGAGAGTATCTGACGAGAAGGTCTCGTGGAGCGTATTTTGTATTGCCATACGCTGTGCTTCGGGTAAATCAAATGCGCTGCGAACAAGCGGTGGCGCGGCGGCTGATTGGAGAGCGGCGGCAAGGCGTTCTTTCGCCGGACCATCCATCGCACGCAGGCGTCGAGTGAAGACGTCGCTGAGGCGTTCTTCCAAACTGGCGTCGGCGAGATCCGACAGCGTCTTTCGCGCGATGGCGAACACTTCCTGCTGGGTACGCAGAGCGAGTGCTTGATTGAGTCGCCCCGCGTCCTGCTTCTGTGTTTCCCGCTGCTGGGCGCTCCAGGAGTCGGACGTCTTGCGCGCTTCGTCCATCAGCCGCTGGCGCTCGGCGTTCGCATCGTTTGTCGCTTGTGTGAGCAGCGCGGCGCGCTGTCCGTCGAACTCCTCATTTTTATGCTGAAACTCGTCGCGATCCTTCTGGGCTTCGGCCTTTTTCGCATCGGCGTCTGCGATCTGCGCGGCGATCCGTGTTTCCCGCGCGTCCACGGCGTTCAAGATCGGCTGATACAAGAAGCGGCGAAGCAGCCAAACCAAAATGAGAAAGTTAAGCGTTTGCGCGATGACGGTGAACCAATCGATGAGCATAGGTTACTTCCCCACGGTCTGCGCGATGGCGTGGTTCCAAAATGGGTTCGCGAAGATCAAAATCATCGAAACCACGAAGCAATAAATGGCGATCGATTCGATCATCGCGAGACCCACGAACAGCGTTCGCGTGATCGTATTCGAAGCGTCCGGCTGCTGGGCGAGTGAACTGAGCGCCGTCGCCACCGCTTTGCCCTCGCCAAGCGCGGGGCCGATGCTCCCCAGGGCGATCGTGAGGCCGGCCGTGCAGATTGAGGCAACGGCAATAAGGGTCGAGCTGTCCATAAATATATCCTTTGGCGCTAAGCGATTGTTGTTAAGCGGTGGCGGGCGGAGCAAGCGCTGGTTTGCGAGATCTTGTGGCGGCGGCAATATAAACCGCAGCTAAGACGCTGAAGATGTACGCCTGCACCATTCCGGTGAGCAGGCCGAGCGCGGTCATGATGATCGGAAAGATGAAGGGCGTGATGGTGAGCAGAATGCCGACGATCATCGCGCCGCTCATCATGTTTCCGAAGAGGCGCACGGCGAGCGCCAGGGTCCGGGAGATTTCGCTGATGATATTGAACGGAAGCATAATCACCGTCGGCTCGGCGTACGATTTAAGGTAGCCGCCCAGTCCCTGGTTTTCAATACCGAACAGCGGCACGGCCACGAACACGCACAGCGCCAGCGAGGCGGTGGTGGAGAGCGAGCTGGTCGGCGGCTCGAAGCCGGGGATGATCGTGAAGAGATTCGCCGACGCGACGAACAAAAAGAGCGTCCCGAGAAACCCCAGATACTTCTTCGGATCGCCAAGGCCCACATCTTCGATCTGCTGCACAATGCCGGTCACGACGATCTCCAGAAGATTTTGCCAGCGAGTGCGGGTCAAATCCGTGGAAAGCTTTCGCGTGATTAAGACGGAGCCGACAGTCAGCGCAAACATCAGAACCCAGGTGAATGCGATGGTGGCGTTGAGTTTGACAAACCCGTGCTGCCAGAAGATCATGTCGTCGGGACTAAGGCGCATGGGTGACCTCTCTCGCCAGTCGATTGGGATAGTGCCGTGTCAGCCGCGACACGAAGATGCGCGCCGTGACAAAGCCCACAAGACATATCAGCAGCCGCTCCCAATGCCCGCCGGAGACAATATAAAATCCGGCCAGCGTGACGCCCATCCGTACGATCAGGCTGCCGAGGAACCAGAGGGCGGGCTGCTCGGAGGCGACGCCTTTGCGGACTGTCCACCAGAGGCCGCCGAAGAAGATCGCGCCGAGAACTCCACCGGCAAGGCACGATGCCGCCAAAGTGATCGCCTCATTCATCACGTCCATTTTGTTCCTCCCGCATCGCCATGTCTTCTTTGGCGACCCAGCAATACGCATTGTAACAGCCGATGGCGAGGCCCGCCGCCATCAGCGCCAGTGTCCAGGCATGGCTGCTTGGATGATGTTTGTCGACCCAGAAGCCGATCGCCGCGCCAAGAAGCGTGGGGACCACGACGGACCAGCCGATCAGGCCCATCATGCCTAGACCGAGCCAAATGGCGTTGCTTGAGTGACTCCGCGCCGCGAGCTTTCGCGTCGCCTTTGCGTCGACATGTTCGGAAAGCGTCAATGGGTTCTTCTGGAATCGTTTCGGTGGTTGGTTATTCATTCTGAAAACTCGCCAATCGTCGTAAAAAGCCCGTTTCCAATTTCGCCATCACGACACGTACGCTTTGCTCCTGATCGTCTAAGGTCAGGAACTCCTTCTCCACAGCAGCGCGCAGGCTCGCAAGGTCCGTGCCGCCAATGGCTCGGCGCACCGAAACCAGAACGTCCGAACCGGTCTTGACCAGCACACCTTCGTCCACGGCGAGGTAAACTTCGCCTTCTGCCGCCGTTTCGTAAGTCAGAATGCCAGGCGCGAGCGCCGCCACGCAATCGAGCCGGTGCGGCAAAAGGCCGAATGAACCGTCGGGCGTTTCCGCCACGATGCGCAGCACATCCGTTTTCTCCGCGAAAATCTGAAAGGGCAATAGGATTTTTAAGTTCATACAGCTCCGGCGGTGAGTTCGGCCTTTGGCTGCGGCTTCGCCTTTTTGTCTGCTTCGTCGATTGTCCCGATCATATAAAGCGCGCTCTCGGGATAGTCTTGGAACTCATCTTTCAAGATCCGCTCGCAGCCATCCAGGGCGTCTTTGAGACTGACGAGTTTTCCCGCGTGTCCCGTAAACTGCTCGGTTGTGAAAAACGGCTGCGTGAGGAACCGCTCCAAGCGGCGGGCGCGGGCGACCACGTTACGATCCTCCGGCGCGAGCTGCTCCAGACCAAGCATGGCGATGATATCCTTGAGGTCGGCGTACTGGGCGAGCGTCCGCCGGATCTCCTGCGCCAGATCGTAATGCCGCTGACCGACAATGCCGGGCGTCGCCATATTGGAGCTGGACTGCAGCGGGTCGATGGCCGGAAAAAGCCCCTCGCTCGCTCGTTTTCGTGAGAGTACAATCGACGCGGAGAGATGAGAGAACGTATGCACCGCCGCCGGATCGGTGAAGTCGTCCGCCGGCACATACACGGCCTGGATAGACGTGATGGACCCGGCGTCCGTGTTGGCGATCCGCTCTTCCAGTTCCGCGAGCTCCGTGCTCATGGTCGGCTGGTAGCCAAGACGCGACGGCATCTGGCCCAGCAGGCCCGATACTTCCATGCCGGCCTGGATAAATCGAAAGATATTGTCGACGAGAAGCAAAACATCTTTGTGCTCGTCGTCGCGAAAATACTCCGCCATCGTCAGGGCGGCGTGGCCGATCCGAAAGCGCGCGCCGGGCGGCTCGTTCATCTGGCCGAAGAGCATCACCATATTGGCGAGCACGCCGGCTTCCTTCATGTCTCGATACAGTTCCTCGCCCTCGCGGCAGCGCTCGCCAATTCCGCAAAAGATACTGACGCCCTTTTGGTGTTCGACGATGTTGTGGATCATCTCGGTGAGCAGAACCGTCTTGCCCACGCCCGCGCCGCCGAACAGTCCCGCCTTGCCGCCGCTTTCCAGCGGCGTGAGCACGTCGATGACCTTGATGCCCGTTTCAAAGATCTCGGACTTCGTGGACCGCCGCGCCAGCGGCGGCGGCGCCCGGTGCACGGACCGCCGCTCGACATCCGAAAGCGGACCCTCACGGTCGATGGCGTTGCCGAACACGTCGAACATCCGCGAGAGAACCCCTTTGCCGACCGGGGCCGTGAGCGGTCCGCCCGAATCCACCACCGCCATACCGCGCGCGAGGCCCTGCGTCGGCGTCAAGGCGATCCCGCGCACATGATTAGCGTCCCGCTGCGCCCGCACTTCGAGGACGATTTGTCCGTCTGTTCCGGCGCGCAGCAGTGAGTAAATCGGCGGAAGATGCTCCTCAAACCGAATGTCTACAACACTTCCGCGCACCGAAACAACCACGCCCTGGTTTGGCAAGGGGCTGCTACTTTCCATCATTGGGCGTTTTCGTCATGGTGCATTGGTAGGTCTCGCCTTCCATGGACATGGAGCCGGTGACTGTCTCCGCCGGCTGGTGAACGATCACGAGGAATTCGCCAATCTTGAGATGATCCTGATATTTGAGCGCCTCATGCATGGGAATCCCGGTCGCCACCAGCGCATTGACCAGCGCGCCTAACCCGGCTCCGCCGATGGCGCCGGCGATCAGTCCCGACAGCGGACCAATCACCGCGAATGCGCCCACGATGGGGAACACAAAAAAGCCCATCGCGCCGGCTAGCAAACCAAAGACGCCGCCGAATAGCGCGCCGGTCTCAGCCCCGTCACGCGCGGCGTCCGCCGGACGATAAAAGCCTTGGACATCGTAACCTGTCTCGAAGTTGCGGCCGATGATGGAAATTTGACGGATCGGCAGACCGCCTTCAGCCAGTTGGCGCACCGCGTTTTCGGCGGCGTCATGCGAGGAATAGACCGTCACGACAGTTTCGTCGGATGCGATCGAGACGGGGCTGAGATTGGCGATCATACTGGACATGGCGGAAATCTCCTGTTCACTAAGCTTCGATGATCACTTTGAGCGCGTGGGTTTCGGCGGCGCGGCCAAACACGTCGTAGGCGTCGAGAATCTGGTCCAGCTTGAACCGATGCGTGACCAGGCGGCTCGGGTCAATCTTTTTGGATTGGACTGTCTTCAGAAGCATGGGCGTCGTCACGGTATCGACCAGGCGAGTCGTGATCGTGATGTTCTTGGCCCAGAGTGTTTCCAGGTGAAGGTCGACCTTCAGGCCATGCACGCCGACATTGGCGATGACGCCGCCTGGGCCAACGATTTCCTCACAGAGCAGGAATGTTGCCGGCACGCCGACGGCTTCGATTGCCGTATCGACGCCGCGTCCGGCGGTCAGTGAACTTACTCTTTCGGCTGCTTTTCCGTCCGAGCTGTTGATGGTTTGCGTCGCGCCGAACTGACGGGCAATCTCCAGGCGATTGTCGTCCAGGTCGATCATGATGATCTCGGCGGGGGAGTAGAACTGCGCCGTGAGCAGGGCGGCGAGGCCGATGGGACCGGAGCCGACGATGGCGACGGTCGAACCGGGCGCGACCTTGCCATTGAGCACGCCGCATTCAAAGCCCGTGGGCAGGATGTCGCTCAGCATGACCATCGCTTCTTCATCGGCGCCGTCCGGGATCGGGTACAGACTGGTGTCGGCATGCGGGGTGCGAACATACTCGGCCTGCGTGCCGTCGATCTCGTTTCCGAGGATCCAGCCGCCGGTCGCGCAGTGCGAGTACATGCCGCGCCGGCAGTAGTCGCACTTGCCGCAGGAGGAGATACAGGAGATCAGAACTCGGTCGCCGGGATGGAAGGCGGTAACGCCCGCCCCGACGGAATCGATGATCCCGACGCCTTCATGTCCAAGGATACGGCCCGGAGCGCAGGTGGCGACGTCGCCTTTCAAGATATGCAGGTCGGTGCCGCAAATCGTCGTCTTGACGATCTTGACGATTGCGTCACTGGGAGCCTGAATCTCGGGCTTCGGACGATCTTCGATTGCTTTCAAACCTGGTCCACGGTAAACGAGCGCCTTCATCATGTTTCTCCTAAAGTTGTCTGGCTGCCGCATCGGCGCGGCGGTCCGTATTTCCTTAAGAGTATAAAGGGTTTCGTTTTGCGGCGCATCCGCCGAATGGCGGGTTGTCGGGAAAAATCATTTCCGGTTCACAACGATGGTAATTGGAGACAACTGTAATAGATTGTTAACAATTGTGAAGGATGATAATTATGACAGACAGAGGAACGCACGCTCAGGAAATGAACAAAGAGGTTCAGCACTCGAAGGCTCAGGCGGACGCCATGTCGCTGCGTGGGGTGGGGCAGCGGACGCTCCGCCGCTCCGAGGATCATCTCAGCGACGCACAAATCGCGCTGTTTGCCCGGATGCGCGATGAAGGCGCGAAGATCAGCATCAATGAGATCCCAGGATTGGCCTCGGATGACCCGAAGGCTCTGAACGCCTTCTTGAGCGCAAGACTGGCTCACGGCCGCGAAGTCACACGGTCCAACGCGACTGACTTTCGGAAGCTTCCGCGCGTCGCGCGGACAACCGCCCTGCGCAGCATCGCCGGCGGCCATATCGAACGAGTCGCCGGTCACGCAAATAGCACCCAGCATTATTACGGGCTAACCGACAGCGGCCTGGCCTTACTCGCGCGCCATCAGACGATCAAACGTCAGGCGGAGGCGTCGCGCGCGAAATAGTCCACTCGCGCTAAATGTGGCCGGTGATGATAACGCCCGTGGACTCCCGTTGCACCGGCAATTCGTATTTGTGCGCCGGGGCCTCAACACGAATTTCTTTGTTGAGGCCCTTTCGGGCGTTTGATGGATAGTGCCTGTCTCGCGTGGCGCCAGCCATTTTCCACATCGCTGCTAAGAATGATGCTATACTCAGCGTAAGTTAAATATTCCCGTCGGCGAGGTACGAACACCATGACACGTGCGCCAGACAAGTCGGGACAGCCAATATTTCCCCCTTCCTCACTCTCCAAACTGGAGGCGTCTCCGCTCAAGGCGATTCTTGAACACTCCGACGACGCGATTTTCTGCAAGACATTGGACAACATCGTCACCCTCTGGAGCCGTGGGGCGGAGCGTGTCTACGGCTATTCCCCTGAAGAGATGATCGGGCAATCCGTCGATCTGCTGCTTCCTCCCGACCGGCCCGGCGAAACAAAACAGCTTGTGGAGCGCATCGTCGACGGCGAGCAGGTCGAACACTTCGAGACGACCCGGGTCACGCGATCCGGAACGGCGATTTCGGTGCTCTTGAGCATTACGCCGCTTCGGGACGGTGCGGGATTGATTACCGGTGCGGTGACCATCGCCCGCGATATGTCGGCCACGAAACACGCAGAAGCGGAGGCGCGCGAGGCGGACGAGCGACTGAAACCTCTGGAAAAGAAGGAGCGTGACCATGCGGTGGTGCTTGATGCTGCTAACCGGGTTGCGCTGGGCGTGCTGTCGCAATTAACCGGCGTGGAGGCGCTCCGGCATATTGCGATTGCCGCCAAGACGCTGGCGGGGGCGAGATATGCGGCGATCGGCGTGGCGCGTCTTGACGGTCAGGGTCTCTCGGAATTTGTGACTGTTGGCCTCACGCCAGAGGAAGAAACGCTGCTCGGCCAGCGACCGAAGGGGATCGGCATCTTGGGGCATCTCTTGAGCCGCCGGGAGCCGCTCCGTATTGATGCTCTCGCCTCGCATCCGGCCTCCGTCGGCTTTCCGCCGAACCATCCGCCGATGGAAAGCTTTCTTGGCGTACCGATCTGCCGTGGCGACGCCGTGGTCGGAAGCCTCTATCTGACAGATAAAGAAGGCGGCGGCGCGTTCACCGAGGCCGATGAAATCGCGGTTCAGGCGCTGGGCGCCTATGCGGCGGTAGCGATCAACAGTTTGGAGATGCTCGCTCGTCAGCGCGGATTAGTGCGCGGCCTGATCGCCGCGCAGGAAGATGAACGCCGGGCCGTCGCCTACGATCTGCACGATGGCCTGACCCAGTACGTGATGGCCTCCCAGGCGCACATGGAGGCGTTCCGCCGGGCGCGTGCAGGCGATGAAACAGTCAGAGCCGAACGTGAGCTTGAGCAGGGGCTTGGTTTTCTGAAAGAAGCAGTCAGCGAGTCGCGTCGGCTGGTCAATGGCCTGCGCTCGCTGGCGCTGGATGACCTGGGCCTGGCGGGCGCACTGGAGCAGCATCTGAGAGAAGAAAAGGCGCGGGCCGGCTGGACGGAAGCGGAGTTTGTACACAACATCGCCGGGCGGCGGTTCGATCAGACGCTGGAGACCGCCGTCTACCGGGTCGCCCAGGAGGCCCTGACGAACGCACGCAAACACGCCGCCGCGAACCATGTCCGTGTCCTGCTGCTTCTGGAGAACGACGGAGTGGATGGGGCGGGGCGGCTGAGCCTGGAGGTCCGCGACTGGGGACAGGGCTTTGTCCCCGAAGATGTCGAAGCCGGCCCCGGGCGTGTCGGTCTTCATAGCATGGCCGAGCGTGTTGGCCTCATGAACGGATCCTATCACCTTGTGGCTAATCTCGGCGAGGGCGTCACGGTCTGCGCGCGATTTCCATTGGGGGAAGAGCCATCGGAAGAAGATAGGGCGGCAGTGATTTCCGCCGCTCCCGCCATCAATCTCCCGCCTCTCCCCCTGACCGTAGGCGAGCAATCTCGGGAAATCCTCGCGCTCAACAGTGAAATGCGCGAAATCAACGAGCAGCTTCTCATCCGTGGACTGCATCAGCAGACGCTCGCCGATGAAAACCGAGCGATTGCCGAAGCGCTCCAAGATTCTCTTGCACGAAGCAGTCGGCCTTATCGGGTCGTCCGGCGCACGAAGCGCGACTGATCCGAAGCAGTATCGCCGGAAATGAAAAAACGGAACTCAAGATGACTGAAGATCAGATGCCGGACAATTTGTGCGCTCCGTCAGTAGATGTACTGCTCGTGGACGACCACGCGATCTGGCGTGGCGGCGTGCGCAGCATGCTGGAGGGAAGCGAGTTCCGCGTGGTGGGCGAGGCTGGGTCCGGCAAAGAAGCGCTGGAAGTCGCCCTGCGCACTCAGCCGCGCCTGATCCTGCTGGACATCCGGATGGCGGGCGGCGATGGGCTGGACGCGCTTCAGACATTAAAACGGGAGCTTCCCGGCGCCGCCGTCATCATGCTGACGACTTACGACAACCCGACCTATATGGCCCGCGCGGTGGCGGGCGGCGCAGCCGGCTATCTCCTCAAGGGAATCGAGCTCGACGATCTTCTCCTCGCTCTGCGCGCCGTGGCGAACGGCGAAATGCTGCTCCAGCCACAGGATTTGATCCGCGCGCTGCGCGACCTCAATCCCGACTCTACCGGGGCGTCGGACTTGATCGAGCCGCTGACCCGGCGGGAGGAAGAAGTCCTGCGGCTGATCGCCACGGGCTTGCCCAATCGCCAGATCGGGTCGATTCTCTTCATCGCGGAGAGCACGGTGAAGTCGCACGTCGAGCACATTATCGGCAAGCTGGGCGTCTCCGACCGCGTCCAGGCCGCCGTCTGGGCCGCTCGACATGGCGTCGTGGACGCCGCCTGAATTTCCCCATTTCCACCACAACCCGCCATTTCGCGGATGGTTTGTTCCTCCCTCCTCGCCTATACTAATCCTCATTACTGGCCGCAGGCTTTATGAATAAGCCCGCGCGCCGAAAATGAGGAGCGCCATGTTCAGCCATATCCTATTCGCGACCGACGGTTCCGAGCACGCACGGCACGCCGCCGGCGCCGCCGTCACGCTCGCCAAAAAGTTCGAGTCGCGTCTCACGCTCATGAACGTTTATCCTCCGCCGCACGTGTTCGAGCCTTCCGATGAAACGCATGACGCCTGCACGCTCGGATTGAGAGAAATGCGGCAGAGCCGAGCGCTCAGCTGCGCCGAACAGATCGCCGACAGGGCCGACGTTGCGTATCAGAGCCTCCGTGAGCACGGACACCCCGTCGAGATGATCGTCAAGACCGCCGATCAAGTGGGCGCCGATCTGATCGTGATCGGCAGTCGTGGTCTGGGAGACGTGGGGGCGTTCCTGCTGGGGAGCGTTTCCGACGGCGTCCTGCATCACGCGCACTGTCCAGTTCTGATCGTTCGAACTCCGGATGTGTTTCAGGAAAACGTCATGTTTCAGAATATTCTTCTGGCGTCCGACGGTTCCAGCTGCGCTCTCAAGGGCGCGGAAGCCGCCGCCGCGCTCGCAAAAAAGTTCACGTCTCGCTTCACGATCGTCAATGTTTTCCAGCTTCCGATTTACACGGATCCCTACACCGGGACGATCGCCTGCCAGTATGACGACAAATATCTTGGCGAAATGCAGGAGGAAGCAATCCAGGCCGCCGGACGTATCGCCGAAAAGTACGGAACGCCGTATGAAAGCCGTAAGGAGATCGGCAACACCGCCGCAGTCATCGTGGACATTGCCGCGCAGGAACACTGTGGTTTGATCGTGATGGGCACTCGCGGGCTTGGCGGCATGAAATCGTTCCTGATGGGAAGCACATCCAGCCGGATCGCGCACTACGCCCAATGCCCCGTGCTTATCGTCAAGTGACCATCTGGGATGAGCGCTCAATCTCTAGAAAAGAGAAGTACGAAGAGAATGATAGCCATCTTGGCGAGCGGATTCAAAATCTTATGTGACGGGGATGACTGCCTGGCGACGGCCGACGCTCCCGTGGCGCTGCATCCGACGCTCACCAATGGCTTATCGTCGTTAGGGCCTGTGGATGGATGGCTTTTCGTCACCAATGTCGGCGGCGATTGGCGTCACTATTGCCCCGCGTGCCAGGCGCGATACCTGGAAGGACTGCGCGAGCAGCCCGTTTGATTGCAAGGACAGAATATATGAGTATCTATTTTTTCGAAACCGACGCCCAGCAGCAACGCTACCTCACGGAGCGGCTTCCGAACGAGACCTTGAACTTCAATACGGAGCCGCTGAAGACCGCCGCGCAGGCCCGCGAGATCGCCGACGCTGAGATCGTCTCGCCGTTCGTCCACTCGCACATCGGCGCCGATGTCATCGACGCCCTGCCGAACCTCAAGATGATTGCCACGCGTTCGACGGGGTTCGACCACATCAATACCCCGAGCGCCGAATCACGCGGTATCCCGGTCAGCAATGTCCCGACCTACGGCGAAAACACCGTCGCCGAGCACACATTCGCATTGATCCTGGCGCTGTCCCGAAATCTGCATAAAGCGTACGTGCAGACCTCCGCCGGGAATTTCTCACGCGTTGGCCTCCAGGGATTCGACCTTCTGGGTAAGACGCTCGGCATCGTTGGCGTCGGCGGCGTTGGCCGGTTCGTCGCGCAGATCGCGCGCGGCTTCGGAATGAATGTGATCGCCTATGACCCGGCGGAAGATATGGAAAAGGCGGCTCGCTTCGGCTATACGTACACCACGCTGGACGACTTGATCGCGCGCTCAGATGTTGTCAGCCTGCACGCCCCGCTGACGGGCTCAAACCGGCATTTGATCGGATCGCATAATCTGACGAAGTTTAAGCGCGGCGCCTTTCTGATCAACACGTCGCGCGGTGAACTCGTGGACACGCAGGCGCTCCTCTGCGCGCTGGACGATGGAATACTCAGAGGCGCGGGCCTGGACGTTATCGAGGGAGAAGAAGTTTACAACGAAGAGCGTCAGCTTCTTCTCAATCCCGCCGCGACGGCGGGAAGTCTCAAAACGGCTCTGACCAACCTTTCGCTTTTGCGCCGGCCCGATCTCATCATCACGCCGCACATCGCTTATGATAGCCAAGAAGCGATCGAGCGTCTCATGAACACGACCATCGCCAATATTCAGGCGTTCCGGGCCGGCTCGCCGCAAAATATCGTTCACACGTGAACCAATCATGGCAAGAAAGCAGACAGGAGATTTATGACGACCACGAGATTCACAGGGGCGAAAGCCTACTTTGTCGGTGGGGGGATCGCCTCGCTTGCCGGGGCGGCGTATTTGATCCGGGACGGCGATATTGCGGGCGAGAACATCACGATTTTTGAAGAGTCGAGTACGCTGGGCGGAAGTCTGGACGGCCAGGGCTCACCGGAGCAAGGGTATGTGATGCGCGGCGGACGCATGTTCACCGACGAGGCCTACACCTGCACGTATGACTTGATGTCGTTTATTCCAACGCTCGCCGATCCCGAGCAGTCCGTGCGGGAGGAGATGCGCATCTTCAACGAACAGGTCCACTCGCATTCAGAGGCGCGTCTGGTCGTCTACGGCGAAAAGCTGGATACGTCGTCGATGGGGTTCAGCGCGCGGGACCGTTTGAGACTCACGGAGTTGTTTCTCATTTCCGAGGAGGCGCTCGGAGCGAAGCGCATTGATGACTACTTCGAGCCTTTGTTCTTTACCACTAACTTCTGGTATATGTGGTGCACCACGTTTGCTTTCCAGCCCTGGCATAGTCTGGTCGAGTTCAAACGGTACTGTCAGCGTTTCCTGCAGGAGTTCCATCGGATCAATACGCTGGGCGGCGTGAAGCGTACTCCGCTGAACCAATATGATTCCCTTGTGCGGCCACTCAAGCGATGGCTGAACGATCGCGGCGTGAAGTTTGTCATGAACAGCCAGGTCGTCGACCTGGATCTGGTCCATGGCTCCGACGGGAAGAGTGTCGCGGGAATCAAAGTCCTGAGTGAAGGCGTGTTACAAAACGTCGCGGTCTCGCCGCTTGATTTTGTCTTCGTCACCAACGGCTCGATGACGGCGGCGTCCAGCTTTGGGACGATGAGCAGTCCGGCGCCGTCGCTTGGGCCGGAATCGGCGGGTGGCGCCTGGGCGCTCTGGGAAACGCTGGCGGCTAAAGACGACAACTTTGGCCACCCTTCGGTCTTCAGCGGTCATGTTGCAGAATCGAACTGGATTTCGTTCACGACAACTCTGAGCGATCCGCTCTTCTTCCAATTCATGGAGCAGTTCACCGGCAACGCCGCCGGCACGGGCGGATTAGTCACGTTTCCGCGATCGAACTGGCTCATGTCCGTCGTGCTGGCGTATCAGCCCCACTTTCTCAATCAGCCCAAAGGCGTCAATGTCTTCTGGGGTTATGGCCTATATCCGGATCAGCCCGGCAACTATGTTCAAAAGAAGATGTCCGAGTGCAGCGGCGCCGAGATCCTGACGGAGCTTTGCGGCCATCTGCGCTTCGAAGACAACTTGGCCCACATTCTCGAAACATCGAATTGCATTCTGTGCCGAATGCCTTATATCACTAGCCAATTTATGCCGCGTCTTGCCGGCGACCGGCCACTTGTCCGGCCGCCAGGAACGACGAACCTCGCCTTCATTGGCCAATACTGCGAGCTTCCCGATGAAGTCGTCTTCACGGTGGAATATTCCGTGCGGTCGGCGCAGACGGCAGTCTTTTCGCTGCTTGCGTCTGATCGGCAGGTTTCGCCGCTTTACAAGGGGCAGCACGACCCCGGCGTTCTGCTGAGCGCGGTCGAGACGCTATTCAAATAACACGCCGCCGCAGCGCGCTGTGAAGGAGATGAACCATGCAAAATACTGACGACAATTCCATACACGACGATCCGACAATGTTTCTTGCGGGGCATCTGGCGCCGCGTGGCGTTTATCTTTTGGTTGGGACACAGCGCGAGGTCCGGTTGGACCAGGAAGATATCCTGCCGGCAACTTTGGACGGCCAGGTCGCGGTTTACGAACGGCTCACTCAGACTTGGGCAAATCTGAGGGATCAGAACGATTCCGTTTGATGGCCGCTGGTGAGAAAGAGTGACCACGGATTTTGCAAACCAAACAACCGAAGAAGGTTGCGGCAAGCGCCGCCGCCAAAAGCTTCAGTCTCCGAATCAACGCGGCGCGCCTGCGGGAAAGCGAATTGCGCTTTCGACAGATGGCCAATACGGTCCCCAATATCCTCTGGACCGCGCGGCCGGACGGCAGCCGGGATTATTACAATCAGCGTTGGTACGACTACACGGGCCTGACGGTCGATCAGACGCAGGAATGGGGCTGGCTGTCCGTCGTTCATCCCGACGAGGCGCCGAATATGGCCGCTTCTTATCGCTCCGCAATCGAACAGGGAATCGAGTACGCCGACGAGTTTCGGCTGCGACGCTCGGACGGTGAGTATCGCTGGCATATGGCGCGGGGCGCGCCGATCAAGGATGACAAAGGCAAATTAATCCGCTGGGTCGGCGCCTGCTCGGATATCACAGCGCACAAAGAGGCGGAGCAGCTTCAGGCAGCCCTCTTTCAGCGCGAGCATACGATCGCGCTGCAACTGCAGGACGCATTGCAGCGGCCGCTGCCGAGCGTCACCGCCGGCATCGCCGTCCGGGTGCATTACGAAGCGGCGCTGACCGAGGAGGCGGGCGTCGGCGGTGACTTTTACGATGTGTTTGCCTTGGATAAGACATGCACGGCGCTGGTTCTCGGCGACGTGTCGGGCAAGGGGCTGAAGGCGGCGGCGCAGGTGGCGACGGTGAGGAACATGCTGCGGGCCTTTCTGTACTCCTGTTCGACGGTGTCTGACGCGGTCAATGCGCTCAACCATGCGCTGGCTGAAAACAATCTGATGGAAGGGTTTGCGACGCTGTTTGTCGGAGCGTACGACAGCGCCTCAAAAATATTGAAATACGTCAATTGCGGCCAGGAGCCGACATTGCTCCTACGGGCTGGAACGACGCGTGTCGAACAATTGCCGCCGACGGGGCCGATCCTCGGCTGTCTGGATGGAGAGCGTTATTTAGAGATGAGCGTGACGCTTGGGCGAGGCGATACGCTGGCGATATTTTCCGATGGCGTGACGGAGGTCGGGCCGTCCCGTCTGCATATGCTGGGGATCGAGGGAGTGTCGGCGCTTTTGAGTAATACATCCCTAGAAGAGGTGAATTGGGACGTCGAGAGAAGGGCTGAGGCCGTGGTGCAGCGCGTGATTGCCGGCGTGAACGCAGCGGCCCTGAACGGCGTGACGCGCGATGACGTCTGTCTTTTAGTCGCCATCGCCACGTGATCGAAATTAGCAGTCCGCAAATCTCAATATGGAGGAACTTCGCGGTTCACCGCCGCCAAACGAGCGGCGGATATTACATTGATGTCGGCTTGCTGACGCCCAAGTGATCGTAAATTTTGTTGATTTCATAAATTGGTTTCCTCTTAGAATTCCAATGTGTGATATTTACGGCTAACTGTGGTAAACTCTGCTAGCTTCGTTTTAGATAGCGCCGATCGCTACGGTTCAGCGCTCCTCCTCACATAATCCCTAGTTTACGCTTCGCAGTAGTACTTGCTCCCGCGCCGCAGTGTCGATCCTCTCGCTCCTTCGATCCGGATTAAGAAAGCAAAGGCTCGGCTTTGGTTGAGCCCAGACTATCCACGACTATTATTCGCCTGGACTTAAGGTCCCTGGGCATACATTTCGCGACGGAATTGGAAACCATAGAATGGAGCAGGAAACACCATCACATAAGGACCTTGCTGTTCGCTTGTTTCAGAGTGAAAAAGCAGACGCTTCCAGTTTGGCGGACGTACGGGACGCCGCGCGTCGAACGTTTGGGAAACTGAACACGCATCTCTCCAGCAGACTCGGCTCAGATGGGTATCAGGCTCTTCTCAAGCGGGCGTTGATGCTCTCGGTCGCCGATTGCGCTTGGCTTGCGTCCATTCGCGTGGCCGAAGACGGGGCGCTGGAGGAGACGGGGCAGGCGTTCGTGGATCGATCGGTCAATGAACTTACGGACGGCTATGTTGCGGTCATGGCGAACCTGATCGGTTTGCTGGATACTTTCATCGGAAGAAAGCTAAGCCTGCGGGTGCTGCACAGTGTATGGCCCGACTGGGCCTGGAACGACGTGAAGGGGACACAGGGAGACAGCAATGGATAGTCGGGAGAGAGTCAAGATTAACACATTGCCGACGGGAGCGCCCGATCTGGATGTGGTGCTGGGCGGCGGCATTCCGGAATATTCGTTCAACGTCATTGCGGGAGCTCCTGGGTCGGGCAAGACCACGCTCGCCCATCAGATCGTGTTCGCCAATGCATCATTGGAGCGCCCCGCGCTTTACTTTACGGTGCTGGGCGAGCCGGCCTTGAAGATGCTGCGCTACCAGCAGAACTACAATTTCTTCAATATGGATATGGTCGAGAGCGAGATCCGCTTCATCAACCTCAGCGACGAAGTGCTGACGGGGGATCTTGGCTCGGTGCTCGATCGAATTGTGCGGGAAGTCGAGGCGAACAATCCGCGCATTGTCGTCGTGGACTCGTTTCGCACCGTGCTGCGAAGAATGGGCGATCCCGCAACGGCGGAAGGGGAGCTTCAGGGGTTTATTCAGCGTCTCGCCCTTTATCTGACGAGCTGGCAGGCGACCACGTTTCTTGTGGGCGAATATATGGTGGAGGAAGTACGCGACAATCCGGTCTTCACCGTCGCGGACGGCCTTCTCTGGCTCAGCCAGAGCGCGGAGCGCAATTCCGTGGTGCGCAAGCTCCAGGTGATCAAGCTGCGCGGTCAGGCGTCGCTTCCCGGTCTTCATACGTTTCGGATCACCGACAATGGCCTTCAGGTGTTTCCGCGTACCTTTAGCCTGTACACACAGCAAGGGCGGGACGTCAACGCCCCGCGCCTTTCGACGGGCGTCGCCGGTATGGACGAGATGATGGGCGGGGGCATCCCCGCAGGCGATTCCGTCATCGTGGCGGGGCCATCCGGTTCGGGGAAATCAGCCCTGGCGACCCAATTCATCGCGGAAGGCGTCCGCCTGGGCCAGCCCGGCGTCATCGCCGTCTTTGAAGAGCGGCCGGAAGACTATGTTTCCCGCTCCGAACAGCTCGGCATGGACTTGCAGATTGGCCTGGACAGCGGTAATCTGAAAGTCATCTATCTGCGCCCGCTGGATCTCTCGGTCGACGAGACGCTGCGCGAAATCCTCGACACCATCTCCGCCCTGGGCGCCAAGCGCGTTGTCATCGATTCGATGAACGGGTTCGAGATGGCCCTGGCTCCCGCGTTCCGCGAAGACTTCCGCGAGTCGCTTTATCGCATGATCGGGGCGCTCAAAGGGATCGGCGTCACCATTATGACGACCGTGGAAGTCGTTACATCCTTCACGGATCTTCAGTTCACGCCGCACAGCATCTCCTTTCTGACGGACGATATCGTCATGCTGCGTTATATCGAAATCGAGAGCCAGCTTCGTAAGATCGTCACGGTCGTGAAGATGCGCGGCGGAACGCACAGCAAAGACATTCGCGAATACGATATCACCGACGCGGGAATGGTCATTGGCGAGCGTCTTATGGGATATCGCGGCCTGATTACCGGAACCCCAGTGAGGAACAACCCATGACTTCGCGGCAAAGCATGATCGAGCACTCTCCCCTGGCGATGGCCACCACGGAAGGCCCGGCGCATACTTTGCTGTCCGTCAATTCCGCCTTCTGCGCTCTCCACGAAAAGCAGGCTGGTGAGATCATCGGTCGTCCTGTTTCCGAGACGATCTCCGGAACGGGATCAGACAGTATTCTTGCCCTGCTCGACCGGGTTTATCGCGAAGAAAAAAGCGGCTCCATCCGTCCTTCTTACGACTCTGGCTCCATTCCCAAGTCTCAGGCATACATGGCGTGGTCTCTTCCCCTGACGAGCAGCTCCTCGGAAGGCCTCGTACTGCTCGTCACGGATTTTGCCGAGAAAACTCTTGCGGATAAGCTTCTGGAGCGAGCGACTGCGGAAATTCTGACGCTGAACAGCGAAATGCGTGAGATGAACGAGCAGCTTCTGATCAGCGCCGTGGAGCAGCATACCCTCTCCGACCGAAACCGGGACATCGCGGAAGCGCTGCAATACTCTCTTTTGTGGCCGCAGCCGGAGAAGTCGTTTGGCTCCCTGAAAGCGGCGGTGTTTTACGAACCGGCCATGGACGATGCAATGGTGGGGGGAGACTTTTTTGACGCGTTTCCCCTGCATAACAATTCGATTATGCTCGTGGTGGGAGATGTGACGGGGAAGGGGCTGCGGGCGGCGGCGCGCACAGTCGAGATCCGGTTTGCGCTGCGCGCATTTTCGCAGCAGCACAATGATCCCGCCAGCATGATTACCTGCTTGAACGAGTTTATCTGCGACTTTCACTACGACGACGACGATCCGCTCGATAACGCGCTCGTGGTGCTGTCGGTTGTCGTCATCGATCCGGTGACCGGTCGCGCCCAGGCGGCGTCGGCCGGCGCGGAACCGCCGCTGATCCTCCGAGCATCGGGAGGCATGGAGGAAATTACGGTCCATGGGCTGATTTTAGGCATCAATCACGATGCGACGTACGTCAACACGGACTTTGTTCTGGAAGAGGGCGGCACTCTGATCATGACGACGGACGGACTCACCGAAGCGCGCAGCGGAAACGATTTCTTCGGATCTCAGGGGCTGCTCGCAGCTGCTGGCGCAATGGGCGGGGCGCGAACGCTTCACGACATGGTTAAGATGATGGTGGATGCGGCGCGCGCACATGGACGCGGGAAGTTTATGGACGATGTCTGCCTTTTGCTCGCTCGGCGCGACCGTATTGCGCCGGTGGATGCGGCTTGACTGATGAATGAAACTTTGATGTCGTAGGTTCGGACCCTATTAGCCGCCTTCAATAAGTCATGAACGGGCCGGAGCATTATGCTTCGGCCCGTATTGTCGTCTCTAAGTCATTATAGATGGAAGAATGGATGGAGGCGTTAGTTGTTTGGGGGGAGATGCATGAAGTCGACAAACACGATGCAGGCGATCCGCTTTTCTAGAGCACTATAGCACGGTTTAGGGAAGCGGTCGCGGCTGCCCAGAGAGCCGCCTGCGGTATCTATTCGCGCTATTCCAACCGGTCCCGCATCTTGCGCGCCAGGCGGAGAAAGGTCTCCGCCTCCTCGGCGGAGAGCCCTGTGGCAGTCCTCTCCTCCAACTGGCGCCATGCTTCCAAGATCCGGTCTTGAATGCTGCGGCCGGCGTCGGTGAGGAACACGCGAGTGACGCGCGCGTCCTCCTCGTCCTTGCGGCGCTCAACCAAGCCCGCCGCCGCCAGGCGACCCACCGTCTTGGCGATCGTCGAGTGGTCGGAGCGGATGAGCTGTCCCAGCGATTTCTGCGACTGCCCGTCCTCGAACCCGAGTTGGGCGAGCAGGAGTTCCTGGCCAGTATAGAGCCCGAGATCCGCGATGAGCGTTCCGGCGAGCGCCCGGTGGGCGCGCGCAACGCCGAAGATGGCGAAGCTTAGGGGGCAGCGTTCTGCGAGAACTGGTAATTCTTTGTGCTGGGAGTTCGTTTTGGGCTTTGCCATCATCCCAGAGTATACCTTATGCGGGCTGCAGTGTTCACTGCATCGTCGGGGAGGAAGTCAGGTCTCGCGAGCGCCCACCGATTCGCGTCTAGACGAGGTTTCGAAAATATGTCGAACTGCTCATTTTATGTTGCCGGCCACGTTTATTGGGGTATAGTTACATGGTCGGCAACATAAATGAGGAAAAAGGATAAAGACATGAACGCAGATAGCAACAAGAACGAATCCCTGTCAAACGAGACCTCCAACCAGTTTCGCGCCCTCAAACTGCTGAGCTACGGCGGCGCCGAGACCATTCAGCTCGTTTCTGTCGAGGCCCTTAAGGGACCGACGGACGGTCAGGTTCTCGTCCGCGTCCACGCTGCTGGCGTCAACGGACTGGACTGGAAGATCCGAGAGGGTTACGTGCGGGAGGTCTTCCCTCTGGAGCTCCCGGCGACGCTCGGCCTCGAGATCGCCGGCGTTGTCGTCTCCGTCGGCGGGGGCGTTGATCGCTTTCAGGAAGGAGATCGGGTCATGGGCTGGCTGGGCACCATCGGCGGCTACGCGGACCAGGTGATCGCGAGCGCTGATAATCTCGGACACATTCCGGAGGGTATGGGCTTTGTTGAGGCCGCTGGCCTTCCCACCGTCGTACAAGCCGCGTCGCAGAGCCTCCAGGCGGGAGGTCCGATCGGCGAAGGCAGCCGCGTCCTGATCCACGGCGCCGCCGGCGCCGTGGGAGCGTTCGCCGTCCAAATCGCGCGACAGGCCGGGGCGACGATCTTCGCCAGCGCCCGGGGGCGATACGCCGAGTACGTCCGTGAACTCGGCGCCAGCGAGGTCATCGATTACGAGACCGAGCGGTTCGAGGACAGAGCCCACAACATCGACCTCGTGCTCGACCTCGTGGGCGGCGAGACGCTAGACCGTTCCTGGTCGGTCCTTTCCCCGAACGGAATGATCGTCACAACCGCTGCTCCCGACATTGCCGCGAAGGCGCCTGCAGGAAAGAAGGGTGTCTTTCTTATGACGAAGGCCGATCCGGCGCAGGTAGAGAAGACGGCCCGGGACATCGTGGAAGGGCGCGTGAGCCAGAAGATCGAGTCGGTAGTGAGTTTGGAGGAGGCTCCGCAGGCGATAGAGCGCAACCGGACCCAGCCCCATCTGGGCAAGACGGTCGTGGCGCTCATTCCCGCCTAGACTTCATAGATCGTGATCCACCCTGGTGGATGAAAATCCATTGCCACAAACAAAGCCGTCTCACAGATAATTATCTGTAAGACGGCTTTTTAACAAAAAGCGCGGAAGTCTCCCCCATTTATGGGGCGAGATGGATAGCGCATCGTCTTTCTGAAGACGATAAATACCAATACCCCGATTGGTATCGCGAAAACACATGAAACCTAAATAGTTTTGGGTACAATGCGCCCGTGAATCGCAACTGTCTAAAAATCAGGTTGTATCCCGACAGGGCGCAAAGCCGTGAGCTAGAAGCGACGCTCGAAACATGCCGCCTGGTCTACAACAGTCTGGTCAACGACCGAAAATATCAATACGAGACGGCTCAAGTCTCTGTGGGGCGATACGGCCAGCAAGCTTATCTGCCCATGTGGAAGAAGGTTCACCCTGAACTCAAAGCTGTTTATTCACAAGTCCTCCAGGATGTCGTGCATCGCGTTGACCTCGCGTTCAAGGCATTCTTTGACCGAGTGAAGAAAGGCGAGACACCTGGCTTT
>NZ_JBDSQY010000219.1:0-18561 GCF_039929585.1 Capsulimonas sp. | reverse complement strand
TCGATCTTCTTTTTCGTGCCGACCATTGAAGGTGTGAGAATCCAACGGATTTGACCATTCTCCGCCCTCGATACGGATTGCATTTAGTGTAGCGAACTGTCTCACCTATTATAGACACAGAGGGAGTGGAATGGCACAACATATGTCTTAACACACCGACCTGGAGGATGGTACGACGATATTGACTCGGACAAAGTCAACCTCAATATCGCGTTCAACAACCTTCCGTCCTCTGGTGGCTACAACTACGGAGTCACCGTAGACGTCATGTACTACTCAGGCCCCTATCTGAGCGGGACGCTTCTGCAATCGACGACAAAGCTTGTCTATAGCACTGGCGGGACTATTTCTTCCGGCACTAGCAACGTACCGTTGAATATGTTCTTCAACACGCTGGGAAGCTTGCGCGCTTCGGAGCCGGCCGGAACACAGTCGATC
Source organism: Capsulimonas sp. (assembly GCF_039929585.1). NCBI lineage: Bacteria > Bacillati > Armatimonadota > Armatimonadia > Capsulimonadales > Capsulimonadaceae > Capsulimonas > Capsulimonas sp. The sequence continues at coordinate 18,123 of NZ_JBDSQY010000219.1, read as the reverse complement.
TTTTACATCTACCATGTTCAGGGCGGCGGCGGCGGCACTGGATGGAGCGGCAGCTTTTCGACCTATTGCAGCCCGAACTTCATGGTGCATGGATAGCCACGGTACGATGCGTCGGTTCTCGTGACGGACGATGGATCGAAGTTATGAAAGCGCCATAATTTCGACCCATCTTCCATCACTGGCGCTACCCAGTTCCTCTCAATCAAGGAGAAATGGTATGAAAACACAGCTTCGTTTCGCATCAAGAATGGCCTGCATCGTCGCTTTCGGCCTGGTGGCGCTGATGGCGGGAGCCAAAGCGCACGCGCAGAGCGCGACGATTACTAACCTTTCCGCCACGGGGCAACCCGGTGGCTACGACAATGTGTCGGACACGGTCAACTTCAACCTCACGTTCACCTGGGTATCGACCTATGGCGGCTACAACTACTCAATTAATGCGTACGCCATGTACTACTCCGGCCCCAACGCCACTGGTACGCTTCTGCAAACCACATCAGCGCAACTTTATAGCACCAGCGGGCCCCTTTACCCCGGCTCCAACAACATCTGGGCGAACGTTAACTTGAACACGCCCGCGATCTTTCGCGCTATGGAGCCGGTTGGAACGCAGTCGTTCCGTTATGTGTACGTCGTTCAGGCCAGCGGCGGATGGAGGGACTGGAGCGGCAGCGTTACGAATGGCGGGCCGAACTGCGTTGTGCATGGATAAACAGCAGCACGGCGCGCCGGCTGTCCTGATGGAAGCCGACACCAACGAGTGTTGTCCGCCACTGTAACCATGCTGTGAACGGCATGGCGACGAGTAAATGTCTCCGGGCTGAGAGGTCCAAGAAGTGGTTCGGGGTATTTTGTCCCAAGAGGCTGTGTCATCATATGACACAGCCTCTTGGGCAGTTGACGGCCAGGGGCGTTTTGCGTCGGCTTCAGCGACCATTACGGTCAAATAGGACGACTTGCTTTAGCGCCAAAATTTCTAGAGGACTCTTATGATTGCCAGACGCCATGTGCGTATACTTATTCCCTGCTTTTTGTTCATCGGGGGGCTGATGCCTGAGGCTTTTTCGCCGCGCACGGCAAACGCGCAAATCGGGTCGCCCGCGCCGTTCGATGACCATATGCGGCAGCCATGGGTTCCGGAGAGCTCCCCGCCATTTCTGAGATCGTGGCTGATCTGCGGGCGATTTTCCAATCCCCCGAAGTCCACGGACCAGGACACATTGGCCGCCCTGCGAACGGGCGTCGACACAAACTACCTGAAGAATTATCCCGACGAAGGCGCCGCGCACCCAGCGGACAAAACCGAGGAGCCGCTGCCGGGCGGCGGCAAGGCGGTATGGACGCCGTATACGTCGCCAACCGACGTGGTCGACTTTACCCAACTCTACACCGACGGTCAGACTAACAACTATGTGGCGTACGCTTACGCCACCATTACTTCGCAGAAGCCAGACGACATGATGATGACGGTGGGCAGCGATGACGCTGTTCGGGTTTGGCTGAACGGCAAGCTGGTTCACACGAACGTAGCCACCCGGGGGGTGTCCCCTGACAATGACATCGTGAGCGTGCGCCTCAATCAGGGGGTGAACACGGTTCTCGTCAAAGTGGTCAACGGAGGAGGCGGATGGGGCTTTGCGCTGCGGCTGGCTCATGCGAGCGACCTCGGCAATTCGTTTTTTCGCCCGTGGGTCGCTCCGGAAACGCCGGACCATAAGATCGTCGTCACGACCGCGCCCGGAAGAAACGATGCTGTTCCCGTCGACGTCACCATCCTTGCCGCTGGCGGCAAGATCGTAAGTAAGCAACGATCGACACTCGGGGTTCCTGTCACTTTCGACGCCGGCGCGTGGCCTGACGGCGCCTATGAGGCCCGGTGTATTCCGACCTTCGCTGACGGCGAGCGATCAGTCGTTTCTCTGGGCTTCTATCACGGTGATGCTCTCGCGGCAGCCCGCCGATTGGTCACCACCGCGCCGTCGAATAGCCAAACCGAATCCGAATTGACCCACGCGATGCTTGCCGACCTTGTTCGCTCCAAAATCGGCGATCCGGCGGCGGACCGACCGCTCACGAACGAGGAAGTCGGCAGCATTGTTTCGCCGCTCATGGAGTGGGAAGAGATACAAAGCAAGTCCCAAATACGTCCCGACGGATTCGTTCGATTCGCGTATCGCGACCCCATCGACGACTCGCCGCAGTTCTGCCGTGTTTACTTGCCGCCGGACTACACCCCGGATAAGAAGTGGCCGATGGTTGTTATCCTTCACGGGGCGAACTTCGACAATCCGTCGTACGTTGGGTGGGCAGGCATGTGGGGAATCGATGCACGTCACAACGATCGCGCCGACCTCTATCACGTTATTGAAATCGAGCCGATGGGCCGGTATAATTCGTTCTATCGCGGCCTGGGCGAGCAGGACATATTGCGATGTATCCAGATGGCGAAGGACCGCTTTTCAGTGGATGATGACCGCGTATATCTGGGCGGAATCTCGATGGGCGGCGCGGGAACATGGCAGATCGGCTCACGCCATCCGGAGCTATTCGCCGCGATCTCTCCCAACCTCGGCGTCTTCGATTACCATGTCAATACCCAGGCGAGTACGGTGGCGAAGCTCAGCCCACGCGACCTGTTCTTCTGGGAAGCGCAAAGCACGCTGGCGCCGGTGGAATCCTTGCTCACAACCCCGGTTTTCGTCAACCATGGCGATGCAGACCCCGTGATCGATGTCAATCAATCTCGATACGCCGTCCGGATGCTGCAGCGCTGGGGATACGACGTCCGATACTGGGAGCATCCCGGCGGCGGACATGGCGACTTCAATTCGGACTCCGAGGTATTCCCGTGGTTCCTGCGTCATACTCGGGTGAGCAATCCATCCAAGGTCCAGGTGCGCGCAGCGGACGTCAAGACCGCGTCGGCGCACTGGGTCAGGATCCTCCAATGCACGGAGCCATATCGAATGATGACTGCCGAAGCTGAGGTGATTGGACCGAACCGCATCAAGCTTTCGACTGCGAACTCTCTTGCAGTCGCCCTGTCGCCGAAAGCCCCTCTGATCGATCCATCGAAGCCGATAAGCGTAACTTGGAACGGCGTCGACGAACCGCCCGCTAAACTCGCGAATGGCGCCCTGACCTTTTACGCCGCCGGCTACCATCCGGCGACCGGGGATAAGATCACGACAATCGCGGGGCCGCTGAACGATATCACCAATACGCCGTTCGCAATCGTTGTAGGCTCCCAATCGAGCGATCCAGCCGTCAATGCGTTCTGCCGCCAATCGGCGGACGATTTTGTGGCGCGCTGGCGGAAGGCGCAGCACTGCGCGCCGCGCGTCTTTCTCGATACACAGATCACCGACGGCGATATTACGCGATATTCTCTCTACTTGATTGGCGGCGCTAACGCCAACGCGGTTACCGCCAGACTCGCCAAGCAACTGCCGCTGCAGATTGATAAGTCGACGATAACAATCGCCGGGCGCGCCTTCGAGGCTCCCGACGCCGCCTATCAGGCCATCTTTCCGAATCCGCTCAACCCCGAGCGATATGTGCGCGTCTGCGGAGCAACGTCGGCCGGCGCCATGACCAAGCTCTGGAGCATCCCGGAAGACGCCTATGACTTCGGCATCGTCGATGCGCGTACCGGTGAACCGATCGCGTACGGCGTCTTCGACGCCCACTGGCGTTGCACTGACGCCGGAACTCTGCTTGACAAAGACGCGATTCGAACGAACCCGCAGGGACCACGCGCTCCCTAAAGTCCTATCAAGCCTGTTGAAAACAGGGTTGTCTCTGACATCTGGATGTGTTCCTAACAAGCCCTCAATGGGGCGATCTCCTTCGGGTTGATGGTTCGGCCTCCGGGGCGGCCGAGTTCCGTTGAGGCGCGAATATCACGTCATAGTCGGCATTTACGGCAGGTTTCGCTATACGCATCGGATGCTCGTGTCCGTCGCTGCCGAAAGAATGAAAATCATGAATAAATTAGTTTTACTTTGCACGAGCCTCGTCGCCGCGCCGTTCGTTTGCATGATGTCGGCATCCGCTGCGGTCTTCTACGTCTCTCCGAACGGCAGCGACGCCGCACCCGGTACGCTGGCGAAGCCCTTTGCCACGCTGGCGCGAGCCCAGAAGGCGGCGCGTCCGATCGCGGGAAAGAAAACCGTCACGATCAATCTGCGGGGGGGCGCATATTACCTGCCCGCTCCGCTCGTCCTGACGGGCGCAGACTCCGGCGCGAAGACTGCGCCGGTGACATACCGAGCCTATCAGAAGGAACAGGTAATCGTAAGCGGTGGCAAACTCCTGCATCCCTCGTGGGAGACATACCGTGATGGGGTTATGAAGACGTCGGTCCCTGCGGACTGCGTCACGGATCAACTCTTCGTCAACGGGCAGCGCCGTATACTCGCCCGCTATCCCAACTACGATCCTCAGCAACGGATCTTGGGCGGATATGCCGCCGACGCCTTCAGTACGGAGCGCGCCAAGCGATGGGCCGATCCTACGGGAGGCCTTATTCACGCGATGCAGGCGCTGGAATGGGGAGATCTCCGATATCGAATCACTGGTAAGAATGCGGACGGCAATGTCGCCTATGAAGGCGGATGGCAGAACAACCGCCAAATGGGCATGCATCCCGAACAGCGCTATGTCGAGAACATTTTCGAAGAACTGGATGCGCCCGATGAGTGGTTCCTCAATACCAAGACCCACACGCTCTACTACTATCCGCCGGCGGGACTCGATCTGAGCAAAGCCACTGTTGAAACCGTGCGGCTGCGCTCTTTGATCGAGCTGCGCGGCGACGAGGCGCATCCCGTGCGCTTCGTCCGGTTCCAGGGAATCACTTTTCGCCATACGGCGGAGACCTTTATGGACAACAAGGAGCCTCTGGTGCGGTCGGACTGGACGATCTACCGGGGCGGCGCGCTCTTCTTCTCGGGCACGGAAAATTGCCTTGTTGAGAACTGCAACATCGAGCAGGTCGGCGGCAATGCCGTGTTCGCCAGCGACTACAACCGCCGCCTCACGATCCGTGGGTGCGATATTCCCGACGCCGGCTCAAATGGAGTAGCCTTCGTCGGCTCCCCTGTAGCCGTGCGCAGTCCATTGTTCGAGTACGGTCAACGTCACAACCTATCCGAGATCGACCTCACTGCCGGCCCCCGCACAAACAACTATCCGGCCGACTGCCTGGTTGAGGATTGCCTGATCCGCCGCTCCGGACGCGTCGAAAAACAAACGGCGCCCGTCGAGATCGATATGGCTGCGAGAATTACGGTGCGCCACTGCTCGATCTACGACGTTCCTCGCGCCGGGATCAACATCGGTGATGGCTGCTGGGGCGGGCATGTGATCGAGTTCTGCGACATCTTCGATACCGTCAAGGAAACGGGAGACCACGGCTCGTTCAACTCCTGGGGACGCGACCGCTTCTGGGGCCTGACCGGAGTCGATCTGAACAACGACGCCGACTGGAACACGCACGCGAACTTGCCGCTCCTTGATGTGGTCGAGCCGATCATTCTTCGAAACACGCGCTGGCGGTGCGATCACGGCTGGGACATCGACCTCGACGACGGCTCATCGAACTACCATATCTATAACAACCTATGCTTAAACGGGGGCATCAAGAACCGCGAAGGCTATCGCCGGGTTGTCGAAAACAACATCATTGTCAACAATACGTTCCATCCGCATGTTTGGTATGCACACAGCGGAGATGTCTTCCGCCGTAACATCGTCTTCAGCGATGGCTACCGGCCGGCGGGAATGCCCTCCGACCGCCCCTGGGGCGCGGAGATGGACCATAACCTGGTGGATCAGCCCGGCCTCAATATGCCGCATCCTGCTCAAGGGCTTGCGGCCATGTCTCATCGCGATGCCGCATCCATCGTCGCCGACGCACGCTTCATCAACCCGGCAGCCGGAGATTTTCGGGTCGCAAGCAATTCCCCAGCGCTCGCGCTGGGATTCAAGAGCTTCCCAATGGATCAGTTCGGCGTTCTAAGCCCGCGTCTCAAGGCGATCGCCCAGACGCCCGTGATCCCGACGATTGCGGGTCAAACGAATGAGAATGCAAATCAGGCGCCCACAACAGCTACCAGCGTGGTCTTCGGCGCGAATGTCCGCAATATCGTAGGTCTGGGAGATCGCTCGGTCTATGGTCTCCCAGACGAAAGCGGCGTGCTGATATTGGACATGCCAGCAGACAGCGCCGCGAAGAAGTTCGGCCTGGCGCCGAACGACGTGATCATCGCCGCCAGCAATCAGGCGGTGCATACGATCACGGACCTCATTAAAATCGCAGCTCGGTCACAGGGCAAGACGTTGCATTTGACCGTTATCCGCCAGCAGAGGAAAACCGACGTGGAAATTGCCCTGTGAGCGTCGTATCCGCCGCCGACGAGCGGCTAAGAACCGTTCTGCCTTAACAATCTGATGTTACGCAAACCATATGCCCGGCGGTTAAAACCGCGGCTAGAAGTGCACGATGTGCGCCTCCGGGCACTCCAGAAACGCATTCGAACACGTTCTCTGGGGTCCACGCAGGTGGACATTGTGCTTTTCTAGCCGCGCCACCCAGAGGGTGCCCGGTCGCCAGGCGCATTGTGCGTAACATGAATTAACAAGTTTACCGTGAGCGATGATTTTAGAAATGGAACTGGAACCATGGACGTACCGAACTTAGATATCCCTGCATACCAAGACCCGGCCCAGCCGCTCGAATTAAGAATCGATGATCTGCTTTCGCGCATGACTCTTGAGGAGAAGATCGACTGCCTCGGCACAAACCCAAGCGTGCCTCGCCTTGGCGTCAGGGGGAGCGACCACATCGAGGGGCTCCATGGCGTCGCTCTGGGTGAGCCCGGCGGATGGGGCGGAGCCAACCCCATTCCGACGACCACGTTTCCCCAGGCGATCGGTCTCGGGCAGACCTGGGACCTGGATCTGATCCGGCGAGCGGCGGCCGTCGAGGGATACGAGGCGCGTTACCTCTTTCAATGCGAGCGATACCAACGCGGCGGGATTGTGGTGCGCGCGCCGAACGCCGACCTCGGCCGCGATCCACGGTGGGGACGCACCGAGGAGTGCTTCGGAGAAGATCCATATTTCAACGGCGTCATGACCCAGGCCTTCGTTCGCGGCCTGCAAGGAGATCATCCTGACTACTGGCTGTGCGCCTCCCTGATGAAACACTTTCTGGCGAACAGTAATGAGAACGGCCGCGAGAACTCGTCCTCCGACTTCGACGAGCGGCTGTTTCGCGAGTATTACTCGGCGCCGTTTCGGATGGGGATCGAGGCCGGCTCGCGGGCGTTCATGGCCGCCTACAACGCGTACAACGGCGTCCCGTGCGCAGTCCATCCGATGCTTAAAGAGATCGCGGTGAACGAGTGGGGACAAGATGGGGTTATCTGCACGGACGGCGGCGCGATGAAGCTGCTGATCTCACACCACAAGTGGTGCGCAGACGATGTGCATGCGGTGGCGGCGATCGTCAAGGCGGGCATCGGCCAGTTCCTGGACGATTACATCCCTGGAGCGCAGAAGGCCGTGGAGAGCAAACTGCTCACGGAAGCGGAAATCGACGCCGCTCTGCGCGGCGACTTCCGAGTCATGGTTCGACTCGGCTTGCTCGACCCGCCTGCGTCCGTCCCGTACTCGCAGATTGGCGCAGCCGACGAACCGGAGCCCTGGCTGTCGGAGTCTCATCGGGCCGTCGCGCGCGAGGCGACCGAGAAATCGATTGTCCTGCTTAAGAACGAGGGGGGCGTGCTTCCTCTCGATCCTGAGAGTCTGAGATCGGTTGCCCTGATCGGCCCGAGAGCCGACGCCGTCCTGCTCGACTGGTACAGCGGTTCGCCGCCCTATGCGGTGACCCCGCTGCAGGGCCTTCGCGAACGGCTGGGGCAGGAAATCGATGTGCGCTTTGCAGATGGCGAAGATATCGAAGCCGCCGCTGAGTTGGCGCGCGAGTGCGAAGTGTCGATCCTCTGTCTGGGCAATAATCCCGTCGGCTCCGGCGGCTGGGCGAAGGTCAATACATCGGACGAGGGACGAGAGGCCGTCGACCGCGAGACGCTCAATCTGTGCGAGGCGCAGGAAAAACTTCTTCGACAGGTATATGCGGCCAACCCGAATACTATTCTAGTGTTGATATCGAGTTTTCCTTATGCCATCCTGTGGGCGCAGGAGCATGTGCCGGCGATTGTACAGATGACGCATAGCAGCCAGGAGCAGGGGAATGCCCTCGCGGCTGCGCTTGTGGGAGACATCAATCCGGCGGGCCGTCTTGTTCAGACATGGCCGCGCTCCATCGAACAACTGCCCGCGATGATGGACTACGATATCCGACACGGCCGCACCTACCTCTATGGACAGGCCGACACGCTCTACCCGTTCGGCTATGGGCTCAGCTACACGAGCTTTGCTTATTCGGATCTGCAGGTCAGCAGTCGCGTTATTGGTCCGAACGACTCTGTTGACGTCAGCGTCTGTGTCGCGAATGTGGGACCCCAAGACGGTGAGGAAGTCGTGCAGCTTTACGTGCGTCACGCGCATTCGCAGGTACAACGGCCTCAGATTGAGCTGAAGGGCTTTCAGCGCGTCGCGATCCGCGCCGGGGAGACTAAGACGATAACAATTTCGCTCTCCGCCAGCCAGTTCGCCTATTGGAACAGCGAGCGCGGCGCCTTCGTCGTGGAGCCAGGGCCGATACAGATACTTGTCGGCGGATCTTCGGCGAATATCATCCAGGAGGCGACAATCATCATCTCTGACTGAGTTCGTCGCCCCGCTCGCCAAGGCGTCGCCTGAGCCATACGCGATGACCAGAAACCAGACACAAAGCGTTAACATGAAAAAGATCATCCTATTCTGCATGCTACTCCTGACCATCGCTTGCGCGCAGCCGCCCGAAGTACAGGCTGCTATCCGGGTTTCGTCGAGCGCATCGATCGACACCGTGATCGTCCCGGATACCGGATGGCGTCTGTGGCTGGATCGCAAGGCCGATTGGCGCAAGGAGCCGGCGTTCCTGCCGGAGGATGTCCAACTCGCGAAGCTCGCGCCGCATCCTCCGACCGGCGGCTGGGCCGCCCTGTCCCTACAGGCCGCCAAAGCCGTGACCCTCCCGACGACCGTCGAACAATGCGACTGGGGCGTCAACGGATTGCGACCCTACAAAAACGAGTACTTTTACGAAGACCGGGATCACCAGCCGAGGAACGGCAACTATCTCGGCATTTCCTGGTGGTGGCGCACGGTCACCGTCCCAAAGAGCTTCTCTGGAAAGACGGCGATCCTGCATATCCGCGCCGCCAAACAGCTTGCGGAGGTCTATGTCAACCAGAAACTGGTCGGCTACAACCTCGTTGCGGAATCGGCTTTTGACTGCGATATCACAGATGCGCTCAAACCCGGAACGAACAATACGATCGCCATTCGGATTACCAATCCAGGCGGGCGTCTCGACTGGGGCGACTGGAGCACCGCAAATATCGGAGGTATGGGCATCTACGGCGGACATGCCTTCAGTGGTCTTGACCGCGGCGTTACGCTGACGGCGCATGGCCCGGTGCGGTTTAGCGATACCTGGGTATTGAACACCCCGGCCCCTCGCACCATCGAAGCGCATGCGGTTCTCACCAGCGCAAATCGGGCGCCGGCGAGAGGCGCCGTGATCGTCACGGTGATCGATCCGGCGACCGGCAAATCGATTGGCCGAGCTGCGGTCGATTGTACGGCGCCGCCCAACGGCTCCCTGCCTGTCGCTATCCGAGTCACGGCGCCTAATGCAAAGCTGTGGGATTTGGCGCATCCCAATCTCTATGTGGCGCGATTCGAGTTTTCCGGCGCTATCCGCGTCGCCGGAGCGAAACCCGGCGGGCTCATTGCCGACAGCCGAAAGACTCCGTTCGGCTTTCGCTGGTTTGCGCCCGCTGGCGTGGGCGGCAACGCCGTTTTACGCCTGAACGGCGATCGCATACGCGTGTATAGCGCCATCAGCTGGGGTTTCTGGGGATTAAATGGCCTGTGGCCGACGCCGGAGTTGGCTCGCAAGGAAGTGACGACCGCAAAAAAACTCGGGCTGAACGCCGTGAACTTTCACCGTAATATGCCTCGGGCCGAATGCCTGGACGACGCCGACCGGATGGGCCTGCTCCGCTACGCGGAGCCCGGCGGCGGCATGACCCTCATCTGGAACAAGAAGGATACCGAGGATTCGTTACAGCGCTACATGCAGGAAAAGATCGTGCGGATGGTGCGCGACGCCCGCAGCCATCCGTCCCTCATGATGTATGTCGTGCAGAACGAGCTCGATGATGATACATACAAGCATCCGATTGCCGCCAAAGTCCTCCGGCGCATCCACCAGGAAGACCCAAGCCGGGTCATTTTGCTCAAAAGCGGTATCAATTCTCCTGGGGAAATGTGGATGGCGCCCTATGACGATAGACTGTACATCGACGATGGAAAGGGCTATTCCGGATGGTGGGACGCGCATACCGTGGGAACGCCCGATGCGTGGGGCGACGCCAACTACCGCAGTCCGAACGACTATGTCTACCGCAACACGAACCGGCGCGAGATCGTCGACTATGGTGAGATGGGTGGAAGCGGCGCGGCGGACAACCACGCGCTTATGATCCGCCAGATCAAGTCAGCCGGCGGCAAGAGCTACGACCTTCTCGACCATCAGGAAATCGACGCCGCCTACAACCACTTTCTCGATCAGTACGGCTTCCGTGCAAGTTTTCCGACGACCGATGCCCTGTATCGAAAGATTGGCGAGAAGCAGTACGATTATTGGGCGCGCGTGCTGGAATGCGCCCGGCTCAGCGACGAGACCGACTATCTCACCCTCAGCGGATGGGAGACGACAGCCGTCGAGAACCACAGCGGCATTGTCGATAACCTGCGCAATCCACACGGCGACCCGCGCACGATCCGTGACGCCTTGCGACCTGTGATGCCTGACATCCAAGTGAGAACGTCGGCGGTCGAGTCCGGAGCAACGGCAACATATGATTTGTTCTTCCTGAACGAATCGCACCGTCCGGTGTCCGGTCGCGTCGACGTGACTTTGCGACATCCGAACGGCAGGACGGAGACCCTCGGACACTACGCGCTGCCAGCCTATGCTCGGGACATCTTTTCCTACCCCATCGCCGCAGGGCTGGTCACGCCGCCGCTTACTGAAGCCGGCCAGTACATGCTGACGGCGTCGTTAGGCCAGGCGCGCGACTGGCGCGCCATCAACGTGGTCAACCTTAAGCACCCGCTCATCGCTCCTGTCGCGGTGACCGGCGGCTCGTCGGAGCTCACGGGCGATCTTGCCGCCATCGGTCAGCCAACGACTCCGTTCGCTGCCGACAAGCGATATGCCGTAGCCGTTTGCGCGCCGGCTCCGCAGGGCTCTCGAAGCGAATCGGGTGCGCCCGTTGCGAGCACCGTCGATCCGGAGCTCTATCGGTGGCAGCGATTTGGCGGCGCGGGCTTGGAGTTTCGCATCGCCGGGCTGCCCAACGGCCCGGCGAAGGTAACGCTTGGGTTCGACGAAGCCCACTTCGATCATGCCGGAGCGCGCGTCTTCGACGTCAAGGTGAACAACGCGACCGTGCTGAAAAACGTAGATGTCTACACCCTCGCCGGAGGCAAAGACCGCGTCTGGACGACCACGATCGACACGCAGATCACGGACGGCGCGGTGACGGTCGCGCCGGGTATAGTGACGTCAGACAACGCGATGTTCAGCACAATCCGCATCGACACGGGAACGCCCGCCCAAACCGCCGCTGTCTACTTCGGCGACAAGCCTTACACGGCCAAGGATGGTGTCATATGGACGCCATATGTCTCGGCGGCCAAACTGCCGAGCGGTATTTTGGACCAGGTGCGAGGCGGGATGGGACTGCTGGTTCTGGCCGATCAAGAGAGCGACATTACGGGATACGCACACGAATTGGAAGCCGCCGGCGCGTTTCATTTCGACGGCCTTGTCGGCTCCTCGTTCGCGCCGTGGATGGGCTCGTGGTATATCGTCCGCCGACATCCCCTCTACGCCGGACTGCCACAGGATACCATTATGAAGAGCGACTATCAGGCTCCAGTCGGGAACTCGAACGGGATCATTGCAACCGGTCCGAATATCGAATGGGTCACTGCGTTCAGCCGCGATCACAGCCGAACCATCGGCGCGGGCGATGTCATTGCGAAGCTAGGCAAAGGGCGCATCCTGTTCCACATCGTACCCCGCATGAACACGCCTTTCCAGCGAAAGTGGCTATCCAACGCCCTGACATACCTCTCAGCGGAGACTCCCCGGCAGTGATCATTGCGGGGTGAATTCACGATCCGACGATCCTTATATGAATTGTGTCGGTTTCGCTAACCCACAAGAAATCTCATAGAGCCAAATAAGTATTAGGAACGAGACGTTAAACGACCGCCGCACAGCAAAGAGCTGTGCGGCGGTCGTTTTTTGTGTCCTACTTGGAAGCCGGCGGGTAGAGTTCGATCCGGCTGATCTGTGCGGCGTTGGGGAAGGCCGGGTTCGCGGAGGCGCGGATTACGAAGCGGAACGTGTTCGTGGTGACCGGCTTAATGGTCGTACGATAGTGGAATGGGTCGCTGTAGCCGCGTTCACTGAAGATCGTTTTGTCCTTGCCGTTCACTTGCACGATTCCGTCGAAATCGACGGGATGGCCTCCGGGATCGGCGAAACGGATTACCACACGCCCGATCTTTGTCGCCTGGGGCAGCGTGACTTCGATCCAATGCGGGTGCGGCGTATCCAGCGACGAGTGCCAGCGGTGGGATTCTTCGCCGGCAGGGACAAAGTGATCGTCAATGATCAGCGCGGTACCGCCCGGTTCGTTTGCATAGACACTGTCCGATGACGCTTTTACGCCCAGGCTGGCGAGGGCGAGATTGCCGGCTTCTGTCGGCTCCGTTGTGGACGCTTCCGATGTGCCGATGACCGGGTAGCAAGTGAACTCTTCCTCCTGGACTTGCCAGTAGGGTGTATAGTGGTGATCCGTGTGACCCGCCACGGCGAAGTGGAGTGGCTGGTCCAGGATGGGGGATAAGCTCGCCGCCAGGTCTTGGGATTCCAGATTGAGACGCTCGCCCTTGCCTCCGCCGGTTTTGCCTACCAGCGCCATCAGGATCGGTCCGTACTCCAATGCAAAACGTTCTTGGCCGAAGCTCGGATCCATCCCTGCGTAGCGCGTAAGTTGAAATTCCATCGGCAGTGTGAACGTAATCGTGTCGTCTGATGTCCAGACGCGATCCAGGGTGACATACGTTCCCGCCTTGCCGGTGGCCGCGCGCTTGCCGTTGACGTGGATCGGCATGGGCTTGCTCGCCCACGAGGGAATGCGCACCCGGATGGAAGATCTTACGGGATTTTGCGTGTTGAACGCAAGCTTTACTTCAGGCTTGAACGGAAACTCGGTCTCCATGGTCAGCTTCAGATTTTGGCTGCCTTGCGCCCACTCGATCGAGGATGCGTGAAATAAGTTGACGTAGAGCCCATCTTTGGCCGTGGAGTAGATGTACTCGGGTAGGGAACCGAGAAGGCGCGTTCCTTGACCCTCGCAGCAGGTGTTGTGAGACGTTACCGCGTCTTTGTGTCCCGTCAGGTGGCTCAGGTAACGGATGCCTTTGCTCCCGGCTTGATTCGCCAGACCGTTATTGTAGATCGACTTCTCGATCTCCGCGACGTATTTTTCCTCGCTGGGCGCCAGCAAGTGGAACCGCTGATTGTATCGCGCCCAGAAGACGCTGCCGCACAACTCGCCGGTATGCTTGTGCAGGTAGTAGGAATGAGGCGGGTACGGTTCAAACTCGCAGATCGCGATCGAGCCGCCCACATGCAGCCAATTGTCCCGGTAGAGATCCCATCCGCCCTTGGCGGCGTCCCAATATTTTTTTGCGCCCGTCGCCCGGTACTGGTCCAGATACGGCTCCAGGGAGGTGATGAGATAATTGTGCGGATGATCGTAGGGATATTGCCAGATCGCTTTCGGATCGCGCTGGGCAAGCTGCTCCATCCAGTAGTTTTCCTGGAAGAAACGCTGAACAACCTGAAGATCCTCTGGCTTGCCGATCGGCGTGAAGTAAGTGCGTGTGTTCGCGATCATCCCCTGGACGCCCTGGCCGGCGCGCCGCAGCAGTTCGGGCAGATATGGGCACGTGTCAAACCAGTCATAAAATCGGCGCAGCGCCGGAAATGCTTTGGAATGTCCCGCGAGGCCGGCTTCGATCAAGCCGTGCGTCACCCAGGAACGGGTGTAGGCGCCGCGTTCACTATAAAAGATCGATTCTTCGGGGTAGGCCATGAGATAGCCGTCGGCCCGCTGGCATTCCACGATACCGTCGACGATCGCGTTCATCCGAGCGCGTAGCTCCGGATGCTCCATCCAGCGCAAGGTGTTGCCGGCGCCCATCAGAAAGCGTCCGGCGTTGGAGCCGGGAAGGTCTGTGTCCCAGAACTCGATGGGAGGCTTCAGTCCCGCCGGGATCGGCATGCCGGCGCGTTCCCGAAACGGCCGCACCAGTTCGTCCACGGAGTTGGACGCGAGCAGGTAGTCGATGTTATTCTGCATCGCCGTCTTCAAAACGCCGTCGCCCAGGCTGACCCCGTCAATCGGCGCCTGGGCCTGATAGGAAACAGGCCGCCACAGACGCGCCGGGATAATATTGCCAGGGTTGTCCGTGATGACGTCCTCCCCCTGGCCCCGAGGGCCGCGAGTCAGGGCTGTTTTGCCGAGATCGCCATGGACCGAGTCAGAGATGGGGCATCCTTCGGCGACGTCCTTGCCGCCGGACCAGACCTCCAGCTTGGAAAGCTGAAATTTTCGATCGCGCAGCCGCGTGACGGTGATTCGCACATAACGCGCCTTGGCCTTGTCGGCGGGAAAGTGACTGACGGCGTCGCCTGGCTCCGGGAAATCCGCTCCGGTGCAGTCGGCGAGGATGATTGGGGACGCAAAGTTTGGGGCATTGGCGGCTTCCACACGGAAGCGCACCGGGTAATTCTGGCTGCCGAGGCCGAAATCGATCATCGGGAAGAGTTTGATATGGTCGAGCGGGGTGGGGGCGCCAAGGTCCACTTGGACCCACTGAACCGTATCGTCCGAAGCCGCTTGAGGCGATTGGTAGCCAAGCGGCGCGAGGCGGGCGATCCGCTCGATCCCCATCGGCCCCCGCCACCCGTTTTCCGCCGGAAGCGGCGGCATCGGTCCCGAAGCGGGCGTCTTGACGAGAAGCACTGGAGCGGGGTCCGCTCCGGCCGCCTTTGCCGGGGCCGTCCCGCTGGGAAGGAACGGCGCCGTCCCCACAACGATTCCCGCGCCGACCACTTGATTCAAGAATTTTCGCCGCGAAATGCGCGTCGGTTTCGGTTCAGAACCCATTGCCTTACTCCCTCATGCCTCGAAATTAGCAAATCCATTATACCGTACGAGAAGGGTACGCCCTGTTTGGATGGTTCGGTTTGTTTTTGGTGTTATTATGGATTGTTCTTTCCTGACGGACGTTGGTATAATGGAGTCAAACGTTTTTCAGATCTTATCTGCTCACCGTATGGAACTCACATTGTGAGTATGGACATTGACACATGCTTCCTCGCTTTATGCCGCTGGCTTTCCTCCCACTCGTTCTGCTGACCGGCGCTCACGCCAAGCCGCCGACGCTCGATCCTACCTACGGATTGCCGATCCCTCATTTGAAAGCGCCGCCAAAGAGTGTTGGCGCGGCGCAGTGGATCTGGGCGGCGGCAACGCAGGGTGATCAGATCGTGAACGCTCGCGGGAAGGTGACGCTGCCCGCCGCGCCGCATTCGGCGAAGTTATATGTGACGGGCGACGACAGCGTCAAAGTGTTCGTGAACGGGCGCCAGGTTGTGGCTACGGATTCCATCGAGCTGGGATGGAAACAGGTTCGCGCGATTTCTGTGGGTTCACTGCTTCATGCCGGCCCCAATCTCATTGCGGCGCAGGGCGTCAACGTTGGCGGGGGCGGGGCGGGAATCCTCGTTCGATTGGATGTCGATGGGAAAACGGTGCTCGGGAGCGGCAAAGATTGGCGTTTGCTGGAATCGGCAAACCCTCCGACGAACTGGACGAAGGCTGCGTTCGACGACGCCCATTGGCGATCTGCTTCAGTGGTCGCGGCTGTCGGAAAAGGACCCTGGGGAACCGCGCTGACAGACTGGCCGGACGCGGGAACGTCGTCGTGGTATCTGGCGCATCTTCCCTTCCGTCCAAAACAGTTCGCCGCCATTTCGGGACAGTTCAAGGGCGGTCCCGATTTGACCAAGGGTGGACCGATAACGCTTTTGCCTTCGTCCACGGACAGCGCCCCGGCGTCGCTCAGAATTGACTTCGGCCAGGAGATCGCCGGACGCCTCGTTCTCAAGGGGACCGCAGGAGCGTCCGTGCGCGTGACGACGGGGGAGTCCATCGCTGAACTCACGCATAGCGAGCCTGCTTTGGATAATAGCGGTCCTTATACGCTGACGCTGGCCGGCGCCGATTCCGTGACGACGCCTTACAGCGCATTTCGGTATGCGCTGCTGACATTTCCGTCTCGTGAGGCCGTGACGCTCACGAAGATCGAGTGCGATCACAAGTATTACCCCGTCGCCTACAAAGGCTCGTTTTCCTGCTCGGACCCGCTGCTGACCAAGATCTGGTACACGGGCGCCTACACGGCGCATCTGTGTATGCAGGAGGAGATCTGGGACGCGCCCAAGCGCGACCGGGGCCTCTGGGGCGGGGACTTGCATGCGACCGGCGCGACAATCAACAACGTCTTTGCCGACAAGTTTCTGATGGAGCGCTCCATCAGAATGCTTCGCGAAGAGGCCCAAAAAGGAAAGCCCGTCTCGCAGCTTCCCGTGCAGGACATCAATATGCTTCCTGGCTATACGGCGTCCTGGTTCGCGGAGCTGGCGGATTTCCACCGTCATATCGGCGATAAGGCTTTTTTGAAGAGCCAGCACGCCGGGATCCTGACCCTGCTGGAGTTCCAGAAGACCCAATTCAACGCCGACCATCTATTCTTCAATCCTAGCAACGCCTGGGACTTCACGGACTGGGCGCCCGACTTTATCCAGCACACGCCGCATACATTGATGGCGACGCATCTGTTCGACGTCCAAGGCGTCCACGAAGCTGTTTTCCTGCTGCGAGAACTGGGAGATAACGCGAACGCCGACAAGTACGACGCCTGGGCCAAGACGCTGACCGACGCGGCGCGCCGCCATTTCGTCGACTCCGCGACTGCCACCTATGGGAACCGATTGCAGACAAACGCCATGGCTGTGTATTCCGGCGTCGCGACTCCAGAGCAAAAAGCAGCGATCTATGCGAAAATTCTGAAAGCCGCCAGTCCCGTCTGGAAGCCGCCAGTGCACATCACGAGCATCAACGACTTCGCCATGACGCCTTACTACGGCTATTACGTCCTCCAGGACTTTGGCGCGCTCGGCAAACCGCAGGATGGGCTGGATTTAATTCGCCGTTACTGGGGCGCCATGATGGCGCGCGGGGCGACCACGACATGGGAAATGTTCGATCCCTCCCTTCCCGCCGACGATGCACGCATTCTCGACCTGATCCCCTACATCAGTCTCTCCCATGGCTGGTCCACGGGGCCGACCAGCTTCCTCTCGGAATATATTCTGGGAGTTCGTCCGACGAGCGGCGGCATGAAGACCGTGGAGATCACCCCGTTTTTAGGCGATTTGAAATGGGCCGAAGGCGATGTCCCCGCGCCTCAAGGTCTGATCCATGTGAAAGCTACCAAGAAAGGCGCTGGCCAAGTCGTACTGCTCAAGCTCCCTGCCGGAATCGACGCACAGGTCGGCGTATCCGGCAAAACCGTGTCCGTCAACGGCCGCCCCGCTGTGATCTCCCCCCGCGCCGGCGCTATCACATACGTGCATCTGAACAAAGCCGGCGTGTATCGGCTCGAAGGCCATTAGTACCGTGTTAAGTTGATTTCTTGTCATTTGCTCGTGCAGATCTTCTACTAGTTGCGGCTTCTCTTCTGTTGGAACTGAGACTGCCTCTCGGAGCCGTTGGGAATATATCGGTT
>NZ_JBDSQY010000218.1:0-33358 GCF_039929585.1 Capsulimonas sp. | reverse complement strand
CCAAGCATCAAGATGGAGTTTTTGACACTTCCATCGAGAACGAGCAAAGTCGCAATAAATCTGATCAGATGGCGGAGGCCATGTGAGCCAGGAAAAGAGAGAGCGGTAAAACCGCTAAACTACAGTTATTATACTTAGAGGCTCTAAAGTATAATAACGGCTTTCGTTATTATACTTCCCTTCCGTTACGCGTATGCAGCAGCGCCGCGAGGGCGATGTCGCTCAGAAATAATCCTGGTCCACGCCGAACTTCTCCGCGATGCGCCGCAGTTCGTCTTCGGTCAGGCCGTCGGCCAAGCCGTGGTTAGTCAGGTTTAGGTATTCGTAGCGTGCGCCGGTCTCGGCGTATTCGATCCGGTCCGCTGCGCGCTTCACCGACTGATCGCTGCGGGCCATGACGCCGTGTTTTGCCCACAAAACAACGCGATAGTCGGCTTCCATTGACGACACGGTGGCGTCCATCAGTTCAGGCGAGCCGGGCATCAGGAACGGCAGAAACGCGACGCCACGCGGCAGGTGGACCAGGGTCTCGGGCTGCCAGCGCAGGATGTGGCGGTTGAGGTAGCGGGTGTCCTGGTAGCGAGGGATGTGGCTCAGGTATGTCAGATACAAAGGCTGGGCGTGGATGACGGCGTGAAAATTCAGATTGTCGCGTGCGATCATCGCTCGGTGGACGGCCAGATGTGAGTTGAACTCGCTGGTGGGGCGCTCGAACAAGCAGCGTTCGGAGGTGTAGAGCGTGGCCGATTCGCCGCCGGGGAGGATGCGCAGAGCGCCGAGGTTGGCCTCGGGATCGCGACCGATTTCGCGCAGGCGACGGCCGGAGCCGGTCACCAGGAAGATCTTACCGGCGAGTTCGGGCACAGCCTCGGGCAGGGTGTAGGGCTGCTCGCGTGGGAAATGGGCCGACAGATCCGTGTCCCAGCCTAAAAAGACAGAGATATTGCCGGCGGCGCCCTCGGCGGCCTCTATCTCCACCAGTCGTGTGCCGGCTTCGCCGATGAGGCGCATCAGCTCTTCCAATGATGGGAGATCTTCGGAACTGGCGAGAGGACTCGCAGCAGTGGAACTGTTTGCCATAAGATTTGTCTTTTCTTCCGTTAGGCATGGACAGGCGGACGCATCGGTTCGCCCGCAGGGGTCAGGCGGAACTTTTCGATGACGCTGTGGGCGGTGTCCACATCCTGCCATCCCAGAACGATTGTCTGCTTTTCTTCGAGTTCTTTATAGATATCGAAGAAGTGGACGATCTCTTTGAGGATATGCGAGGGCAGGTCCGAGAGCTTGGCGATGTCCGAAAAGCGCGGGTCGGCGGCGGCCACTGAGAGGATCTTTTCATCGGCGCCTTTGTCATCGCGCATCATCAGGACGCCGAGCGGACGCGCGGCGATCAGGCAGCCGGGAAATGTCGGCTGCGTCGTCATGACGAGGATGTCCAGCGGGTCGCCGTCGTCGGCCAGAGTGTCGCAGATCCAGCCGTAGTCAAACGGGTAAAACAATGGCGAGTAGAGAGTGCGGTCGAGCTTGAAGACATCGAGTTCGTGGTCGTACTCGTATTTGTTCGACGAGCCCTGCGGGATCTCGACGATCATGTTGACGATTTTTGGCGAATCCTCGCCGATCGGAATCGTGTGGTATGACAAAGCGGCCTTTCTCCCGAGTGAATGTGCGCGGGCAGGGGCGTCATCCACGACGCCCCATCGCGAGTACGAATTACGCGCCGAGGCCGCTGCCGCCTCCGACGCCGCGCTCGCTAGCTTTTTTCTCGATATACCCACTTTCCAGGAATCCACGTAGTGGATCGGCGGGGCTGGGCAGGTTCAGATCGGATCGTACTTTCCAAAGCAAAGGACGAACGTCGGTCGCAAAGGAGTCTTTAATGATCTCCTCGGCCACAATCAAATCATCCGTTTCCTGCGCGGTTCTGAGCGCCGCGCGGTCGATAAGAAGCGCCTTGGCGTAAGACGTCTGCAGCGCGACCAGACTCTGGATCATCTCGGCCGTCTTGTTCTTGATCGTGTGGCTTTCGTCGATCATATACGCGATGTTGCTTGCGATCCCCGCCTGCTCACCGGCGACCAGCTCATTGAAGATCAAGTAAAGTTCGTAAGGATTGATCGATCCCGTGGTCAGGTCATCGTCAGCGTACTTGCGGTTGTTGAAGTGGAAGCCGCCCAGGCGTCCCTCGTCCAGTAGAAACGCGACGATATGCTCGATGTTCGCACCCGGCAGATGATGCCCGAGGTCCACCAGCACTTTGGCGTTCGGGCCAAGCTTCTGACAGAAGGCGTAGGACATGCCCCAATCGGCGATGTCGGTATGGTAGAACGCCGGCTCGAAGGGCTTGTATTCCACCAGCATCGTCTGGTCGTCCGCCAGCATCGAGTACAGTTCGGAGAGGCATTCGGAGAAGTACTGCTTGCGCCTCCGGAAATCGCCCTGACCTGGGAAGTTAGTGCCGTCTGCGAACCAGAGGGAGATATTCTTGGAGCCGACAGCGTTCATGATGCCGACGCATTCCTTCATGTGCTCCAGGGCGCGGGCGCGTACATCGGCGCGCGCGCTGCCGAAACTGCCGAAGCGATAGTCGTAATCCTGGAAGAGATTTGGGTTGATCGCGCCCACCGTCAAACCAAGCGACTTTGCGTACTCAGTGAGCTTATTCCAATTCCCAGTATCCCACGGAATATGAATGGCGACCCCTGCGGCGATGCCGGTATATTTGTTCGCCTGCGCGGCGTCTTCGAACTTCTCAAAGACATCTCGCGGCGCGCCCGGCTGTCGGAACACGCCAAAGCGCGTCCCACCGTCGGCATAGCCCCACGAGGGCGTCTCAATCTGCTGCGATTTCAGCGCCGCCTCTACCGACGCCAGGTCCACCCCACGATCGGTAAGACGCGCCGCCAGCAATTCATACTCCACCGGCCAATTGGTCGTTGCCATACTTAAGTTCTCTCCCAAAGTTAAATCTTGTAATAACGAATTTGGATCAGGAGGCCCCTCCGCCCCAATTCTGGGGAACCCGGAAAATGCCAATCTCCGAAATCTGGTCCCCCAGAATTGGGGCGGAGGGGCCGATCCCTGCAAGGCCAGCATTTATAAATCCTAACCATTCCCCCTGCGCAGCAGCTCGTTGGGGAAGGGGCGCGCGAAGCGCGGGCATAGGTCACTCGGGAACGTCCCCGACCCCCAAAGCGTTGGAATACATGTGGAGAACAAACCCATGCACCAACAGAATTCCGACGGCGCGCCGCGCCTTTCCGTCCTCGATCTTTCGCCCGTCGCTTCCGGCTCGACCGGGCGCGACGCGCTGAACAATACACTCGATCTCGCCCGGCTTGTCGACGATCTGGGCTACCATCGCTACTGGCTCGCCGAGCATCACAATACGTCGTTTATCGCAAGCGGCGCGCCCGAAGTAATGATCGGACATGTGGCAAGCGTCACCAAAAACCTGCGCGTGGGGTCTGGCGGCGTGATGCTGCCGAACCATGCGCCGCTCAAAGTCGCCGAGACATTTAAGACGCTCGAAGCGCTGCATCCCGGACGTATCGACCTGGGATTGGGACGCGCGCCCGGCACGGATTCGCTGACGGCGCTTGCCCTGCGCGGTTCGCGCGAAGCGCTGAACGCCGACGATTTCCCCGAGCAATTGAACGACCTGCTTTCGTTCTTCAGCGGCGAGTTTCCGCGCAACCATCCGTTCGCTCGGATCCAGGCGATCCCCACCGACGGCGATGCTCCGGAAGTCTGGCTGCTCGGCTCCAGCGACTTCAGCGCCCGACTCGCAGGCCAGCTCGGCCTTGGTTTCGCCTTCGCGCACCATATCAATCCCGAGCCGGCGATCGACTCACTCAATCTCTACCGAAGAAACTTCCGCCCTTCAGCCTATTTCTCCGAGCCGCACGCCTTTGTGGGAGTCTCCGTGATCTGCGCGCCGACGGACGAAGAAGCGAACGAAATCGCC
This sequence comes from Capsulimonas sp., assembly GCF_039929585.1. Lineage (NCBI taxonomy): Bacteria > Bacillati > Armatimonadota > Armatimonadia > Capsulimonadales > Capsulimonadaceae > Capsulimonas > Capsulimonas sp. The sequence continues at coordinate 29,391 of NZ_JBDSQY010000218.1, read as the reverse complement.
GCCCCCATCGATCTCGCGCTGCTGCGCCTTGTCCAGGGCCGCTTCGCGCCGCTCGCGACTGTTGAAGAAGCGCTCGCGATCGACTACTCGGCGCAGGAGCGCGACGCCATTCGATACAACCGGCAGCGCCTCTTCACAGGATCGCCCGAAACGTTGCGCGCGAAGCTGAGCGCGTTCGCCGAAGAAACTGGGGTTCCGGAGATTATGATCACGACAATGACGCACAGCCACGAACACCGGCGGCGGTCGTATGAATTGCTGGCGGAGGCCTTTCGGCCGGCGCTGGTTGGAGTATGAGGGTCATTGATTTAGGATAGCCCAGATGCCCCCCGGCCCCCACAGGGGGTGAAAACCATAATTACGATTGCGTGACGAAGAACAATCTTTGACACGTAATCGACAATATGGTTTTCACCCACTGTGGGGGCCGGGGGGCATCTTATCGCTTGAGCCGCACCACCACAAACGAGTGCGCCGGAAATGTATAGTCGAACGCCGCACCGGCGGCGTCCAGCTTATTCTGCTGAGTGCGGACAACTTCCGGGCCATCGGGCGGGTTGACCGCGTTCAGATCCCCCGCAAGCGTCCATACTTCTGAAGGCGTCTTTACGCCGTCGAAGCCGCTCAGAGAAATCGACGCCGGTTTTGGGGCCGCACCGACATTCACCACGCTGAGAATGAGCGTTTTGCCGTCGTCGCTGCGCGTGGCGGTGACGAAGAGGCCGTCGCCGCCGGTCACGGCGCTCTGGACGCAGAGGGGCTGGTAAACGTTCGCGGCCATCTGCTGGGCGTAGTATGGCGGCATGCGCCAAATGTGACCGGGGGTGAAGAAGATCTGGCCCTGATCCCAGCCGTTGTCGTTTTGCCGCCAGGGCTGGAGGCAGTTCGCGGGACAGGCGGCGAGGACGAAATCGCCGTGCTTCTGCATCGCGGCGAGGGTGGTCGCGTGGCCCAGGGCGCGCTGCATGTTGTGCAGGTTGCCGTTCTCTTCGAAGATGACGATTTTCGTGGCGGCCTGCGGATCCCACTTTTGGAAGAGCGACTGCATCTGGGAGATGTCGCGATCGACGTCCCGCCCGGCGTCGGCGGAATCGGACCAGACGTGTAAGTCCCAGGCCGCCGCTTCGCCTGTTATCCCCTGGAAGACGCGCTCCATGTTCGGCGAGTCCGGACGCCACCACGCGGCGCAGACGAGTTTGAGTTTGGGGTTGCGGCCGTGGATCGCCCGGGCGATTGCCTGGAAACGCGCGGTGTAATGCTCGTAATCGGCGGCGTTGTCGGCCCCGATGTATTCTTCATTTCCAATCTCGATGTACGCAGGATTGTACGGCGCCGGATGCCCGTCGGCGGCGCGTTTGCGCCCCCAGGGATTGGTCACGGGCGCGGTCAGATAGTCGGCGAGATCGGCGACGTCTTGATCTGTTTCCTCAATATTGATCGCGAACGCGGATTCCATATGGGCCGCTTCGCAGAAGTTCAGGAAGTCGAAGATTCCGAAACGGTTGCTGGAATATGGATACCAATTGCCGCGATAAGGGGGGCGCTTGTCGGGATCGCCGATCATGCTCTTCCAGCGATATCCGGGGACGTTCACCATCGTACCGCCATAGCGCAAAAACGTCACACCCTCTTCGACTAATACGTTCGCGATATCCGCGCGGACCGGCAGGCCGTGGAACTGCTCGGCGCCCGTTCCCATCAGAACGGCTTGATCGGCCCACAAAACACCGGGCCGGTCGATCCATACGGCGAAACGGGCGTTGGGATCGGCGGCGCTCGATTTCAGAGTGAACGGATACTTTGCCCAGGCGCCAGCGACGTGGGAGATGGTCTGGCGAGCGTAGGTGGTCGAACCATCGGCGCTTTGCAGGGCGACTGTGACCGGGCCTTGCAGGTCTTGACCGCGCAGATAAATGCGGCCAGCGAAGCGCTGCCCTTTTTGGACGGCGATGCCCCATCGGTTCAAACCACGGTTGGCGACGCCGACCTGCCCCGCTCCCCCGCTATGCTGAATTTTCTGACACTGGGCGCCATTCAGTGCGTTGTCGGAATCCAGGCTGAATGTCGCCTCGGCAACGCCGGCAGCGATGGCGTCCCACATTCCACTGACGGAGCGGCTGGGAGTGGAGGAAAGTGAAGCGTCCGCCACATGCGCGCCCGTCTGGATACGGACATTGCGAAACGATGCATCCGCGTTCCAGGTGCGCAGCGCAATCGCACCCGAAAGCAGCGACGCGTCTGTGTCCGTAAAGTCGATAACAGGAACTGAGTCCCCGTTCAGATAGACTTGGATTTGAGGGCCAGCCATCTTGACGCGCAGGTGGCTCCACTGGCCGGCGGTCGCGGACACGGCGGCGGTAGTCAGGAGTTTCCAATCGTGATGGTGCTTGCCTAAGATCACCTGCCGGCCATTGCCGCTCAGACTGATTTCATAGCCGTCGAACTCGTCGGCGCCGACGCCGGGGTTCTGAACGCGCACGAGAAGCCCGGCGTTGTCTCCGCCGCCGATCTTTACGTCGGCCTCTACCGATCCGTCAGCGAAGCCGGGTTCATCGCAAACCAATTTGCCGCCGGGATCGGGAGTGACGCGGGCGCCGTCGCCGGCCGGCAGCCACGAGCCGCCATAGGCTGTCCAGCCCGCAAACTTCGCGGCGCTGGGCGGCTCCTCGAAACTCTCCCCGAAGATCTTCTGATCGTACAGGCCGCCATAGATCTCATGGTTGACGTCCTCGATGCAGGAGCCGGTCATTCGTGGCGTGATATGACTAACGATCTGACCGGTGTTCACATGGATGGCGGCATTATCCGCGCAGGCAGAAAGCGACAGCCCAATCAGAACGGCGCAGAGTGCGGCGCAGCGTGAGAGAACCATTATACGAGACTTTCTGAATCGATGGAAACGCGTGTCCCTGTTTCAAACGAACGGATCGTGGCCAGCGCCAGCCGCAGGGCGCGGCGTCCGGCTTCGGCTGGCACGGGGGGAGCCTCACCCTTCCGGAAGGCCGTCAGCATGGCGTCCAGATAGACATCGAAGGTCCGATGGAACTCACGGTCGATGTCGTTGAAATAGCCAGCCTGCCACGTTTCACCCATTTCGTGGCCCGTGGGGTGATATGTATAGCGGCGCACGGTGTCCTCAATCACAACACGTCCCTGAGTTCCGTTGATCTCGACCCGATGCGTGTCCGGGTAGGCGTACGACGAGTCATAGGAGCCGACCAAGCTGCCGACCGCGCCGTTCTGGAACCGCAGCGACAGCGCCATGGTCAGGAACCCATTGCCGGTCTTGTCCGTCATTTCCGCCATCACGGATTCGATGGGGCCGCACAGAAACTCCAGCATGTCGAAACCGTGGCATTGCGTCTCAATCAGATTGCGGTGCGGATGGCCGCCGCCGCCCAGATCCTCACCGCCAAAGCGCCAGGTCGCGAAGATCAATTCGCCCAAACGCCCCGCCTCGATCGCCTCATGCGCAAGACGCACGGGCTTGGCGTAGCGATGGTTGAAGTTGACCGCGAAAAAGAGATCGCGCTTGGCGGCTTCGGCCAGCAGCGTGTCCGCTTCGGCCAATTCGAACACCAACGGCTTCTCGGCCAGCAATGGGATTCCCGCCTGAATGACTTCCAGGGTCGGCTCGAAGTGTCCCTGGTTCGGCAGGCTGAGACTGACGAAGTCGGGCTTTTCTTGCGCCAACATCTCGGAGATGTCCGTGTACGAGCGCACGCCGAACTCGGCGGCGCGGGACTCGGCGCGCTCGCGGTTCCGGCCCATCACGGCGCAAAACTCCACATCGGGACGCTGGGAAAAGACGCGCGCGTGCTGGCGCCCCCAGCCCCCTGTGCCGATCACGGCGACTTTGATCTTCTTATCTTCCGTCATTGCTCGATGATGACCTTTCCCGTGTTTCCGCCAAAGAACAGCTCAAAGGCGTGCTGGATTTCACCAACGCCAAACTTGTGCGTGATGATCTGGTTCAAATAATCTTTGTTCGCCCGCAGCAGATCCAAGTTACCCGGCAGCTCATTGTATGCGAAGTACTCGCTTCCAATCAGGGTCATTTCCCGGAACACAAAGTCGCTGTAAAGGCTCTTGATGGACAAGCCGCCGCCATGCGCGACGCTGACCAGGACGCCCCGGTGCGCGAGCAGCGCCATGCTCTCGTCGCGCACCCGCTCCTGGCCGGCGGCGTCGAACACGACATCCGGCGCTTCCAAGCCATGTCGGCGCATTCCTTCGGCAAGCGACATTTCGGTCGCGAGGACCGGAAGTCCTCCCATCTTCTCGGCCAGGGCAAGCCGGTAAGGGACGACATCGGAGAGAACCACCGGGATCTCATCCCCCAGCATCAGCTTCACCATCGCCAGCAGGCCCAGACCGATCGGACCCGCGCCGGGGATCAAGATGGACTGAATATCTTTGTGGACCAGGGAAGCGCGGCGGATCGCATGGCCGCCAGTGCCCATGATGTCCAAGAGCAGCGTCGCCTCCGTCGGAGTCACATCGGACGGCACGGGGAAAAAGATGCTCTCGTGGACCAGTTCATAGACCCCATATCCGCCGTCGCGATTGAAGCCCATATCGCCCCGCTTTGCGAGACACTGGTTCGTGTAGCCCTGCACGCATGAACGACACTCACCGCAGAAGTCCATCAAAAAGATCCCGCCCGGCGTCCCCACGGGAGTCTTGGTCCCAGGGCCGGCGGCGACCACGACGCCGGCGGCTTCATGGCCGGGCGTGACATCCGTACCGTCACAGAACTGGCCGCGCTCCGAGCCGCATAAGGCGTTGGCCTTGACCTCGATCAACAACTGCCCAGGGCCGGGCTGCGGCACGGCCTTCGTCGTCGTAGCGATCCGGCGGCCGCCCACGAAATGCGGGACGGTAACTTCCTGTGGGATCGTATTCATAACGTTTCTCCTTGTCTCGACAATGCAAAATTCTATGCGATACTATAGCACAGATTACGCTCTTTATTATTTATATCGGTCAAAATAATCAAATAAAATCTTGATATTTGCTCATTATAGAATAATACGATCACTATTTTCAAAAAAATCTTGACGTGTCGCGATTCTTGTCCTATACTGAGTTCGTTCCCGTGTCTTCTGCGGCGCGGGATCAAAATAAAGCGTATTATCTATACAGAACAAGAGGCAAAATGAAGAAGAAATTAGGGTTCACACTGATTGAATTGCTCGTTGTCATCGCAATAATCGCGATTCTTGCGGCAATCTTATTCCCCGTCTTCGCCAAGGCTCGCGAAAAGGCTCGGCAGATTAGCTGCACTTCCAACATGAAGCAGATCGGCCTGGGGTTGCTCCAGTATGTCCAGGACAACGACGAAACCTGGCCGACATCGACTTACGGAGGCAATCCGCAAAAGGCGCGCGGCTGGGCCGGCAAAGTCTATCCCTATTTGAAAAGTGTCGGTGTCTATAAGTGTCCAGATGAGTCGGTCTCCGTCTCCGTCAGTGGCGGCGTGACCTATTACCCCACTTCCTACGGACTGAACGCCAATCTGGATGGCCAGACCAATGGCGGCAGGCTCGCCGCGGATAACTCACCGGCGAAAACCGTGCTGCTGTTCGAATGCGAAGGGCAGGGAGCGGATTTGCTCAGCCCCCTGGAAACCAACTCCGCCGGAGGATGGGGGCCGGATCGCTGCGCGGGATATCTGGACCAGGCCGGACCGAATATTGCCTACTCCAGCGGGCCGATGGGCAATCCCGTTCCCGCGTCGAATGGGTGCGGCTTGCCGGCGAAGGGTTACTGGGTTTCCGCCACCGGACGTCACACAGATCTCTCCAACTTTGCGATGGCCGACGGCCATGTGAAAGCATTGCGCGGCACATCGGTGTCGCCTGGGCAATCGGCGTCCATCGAGACAGATCCCCAATATAATGACGGCGGCGGCACAACGCATTCCGCAGGGACCGGCGTCTCCGGATTCGGGGCCACGTTCAGCCATATTTAACCGTCCGCGTCACAGCGAATTCTGCTGGGAGCCTGGGGATTTATTCCCCAGGCTCCTTTGCATTCCCCATACCCCCGCTTGCTTCCGAATGCTCATTGATAGGTATAATGGCCATAAGGAAAAATCATGGCTGTTAGAAAGCAAGTGGCGAGCAAGCGTCGGCAGGAAATCTTACAAGATCTGCTGTTAGCGGGAGATGTCTCGGTCAACGATCTGGCCGAACAATTGGGGGTTTCCGCGACGACTGTGCGACGCAGCCTGCGCAGTTTGGAAGAGCAAGGCCTCCTGCGGCGGCGGCATGGCGGCGCGGTTCCGATCGAATCGTCGCTGTACGAACACTTCCGGTACGACGCGGACTTTCAGGAACGCGACCAGCTCTATGCGGACGAAAAGCGCCGGATCGGTCTGGCGGCCAGCGAACACGTCAAGGACGGCGATATCGTCGCTCTCAGCGCCGGCACCACCACGACACAGATCGCGCGCGCGCTCAAGCTGCGCAAAGATGTGACCATCGTCACCAACGCCCTGAATATCGCGATGGAGCTAGCCCGCTCCGCCACGCTGCGCGTGCTCCTGACCGGCGGCTATGTGAGCGGCGGCTGGTTTTCCGTCCTCGGCCCCACCAGCCTGGAAACAATCGCAGATACCCCGATCGATATCACCTTCATCGGCGTGGACGGCATCGAACCCAAATCCGGCCTCACCGCGAACCATCCCGATGAAGCGGATGTGAATGCGGCCATGATCCGTCAGGCCCGCCGCAAAGTCGTGGTCGCGGATCACAGCAAGCTGGGCCGGACCGCAGACGCGTTCGTCTGCCCTTTGCACGCCATTGATCTCATCATCACCGACTCGGGCGCCACCGAAGAAGCCCTCGCCCCCTTCCGCAGCAAGAAAATCTCCATTCAGCAAGCCTGAGCGCTCACCTCCTAGCGAGCTGGCGCTCTTGGAACGCCAGCCAGTTAAAAATGCTCATTTGATTCAAAAACGTTCATATTAACAATATCAAGATTCTATTTTTGATTGATTTATTGACAAACACGCGATTCTCTGGTATTTTAGGAATATACGCAAGTCTTTCGTACAAGGTCAGGAGAAAATATCATGGATCGCCTAACTTATTCGTCGCTAAAGCCCAGGTCTGGCTTTACTCTTATCGAACTTCTCGTTGTTATCGCAATCATCGCAATCCTTGCCGCAATCTTATTCCCCGTCTTCGCCAAGGCGCGTGAGAAGGCTCGGCAAATTTCATGCGCCTCCAACTTGAAGCAAATTGGCCTGGCGCATTTGCAATATTCGCAAGACTATGACGAGCAGCTCTGCGCGGCCTGGATTGGGGACGCCGACGGGAATCCCGGCAACGGAGATAATTATCCGGGAACCGCCCGCTGGATGGACTTGATCGGACCTTACGTGAAAAGCAGGGATATCTTTGTTTGCCCTGACAGCTCGGAAGCCAAATATGTTCCGTTGTCCACCAACTATCATGAGGAGGGTGGATACTGCATCAATGTCGCTTATTATGACGGGACGACGGGACATCCTCCTGTAACGGACGGCATCTTCCAGCGATCGCTCACGCTGGCGGCGCTGCCGGTTCCATCGACCACCGTGCTGGTGACGGATTCGAACGCCGCCAACAACAACGACTTCCAGCTTGCCTGGTCAAACGTCGGCTCGCAGCCGTCGGGCATCGGGCATAGCGATCTGGCCTGGGGATGGATCTACGCGACCGCCGGCCGCCATACCGACAACCGGTCCAACTCGCTGTTTTGCGACGGTCATGTGAAAGCGATGACGCTGAACTCGCTGCTGGAAAAATCGACGGCGCCCGGCTCGACCAACGGCGCTTATCGTTACTTTACGACCGAGGACGATTAAAAATGAGCAAGCGCAGGAGTTCGAGATTGCCATGACGTAACTAGGGCCCTATGGTCGACATCACCATCAGCGTTGTCATCCCTGCCCTCAATGAACGGGAAGCATTGCCGGAAACCATCGCCGCGCTGCGCGGTGATGGTTTCTCAGGCGAAATTATCATCGCGGACGGCGGCAGTACGGACGGGACCGTGGAATGGGCGCAGGCGCAGGTGGGCGTTTTGGTCGTCCCGTGCGGACGCGGACGCGGCGTGCAATTGAACGCTGGGGCGCAGGCGACATCGGGCGATGTGCTGGCGTTTCTGCACGCCGATTGCAAACCACCGGCCGAGATGGCGGCGCACATCCAAACGGCTCTTTTGGATGCGAAGGTCGTCGGCGGCGCCTTCTGCGTTCGTTTCGAAGAACGACGCCCCTGGACATTGCACGCGACGGCGTGGTTTATCAACAACCGCTCACGACAAGTGCTGTCGGCGACGGGCGACCAGGCCATCTTCGCCCGCCGCACAGTCTACGACGCCATCGGCGGCTTCCGCGAATGGCCGCTCTTTGAAGACATCGATTTCGTGGCGCGTCTGCGCGGCGTGGGCCGATTTCACGTCTTGCCGCCCTGTGTCACAATCTCGGCAAGACGCTGGCTGACCAACGGCGTGGGGAAGACCAATCTTCTCATGGCGCGGTTATATTGGGGGTATCGGCGCGGGGTCGCGCCGGAGGAACTGGCGCGGAGGTATCGGGATGTGCGGAAGACGCCCCCCGGCCCCTCAGAGAACTTATAGATGCGTTTCCCTTCGTCGTACCGGCCATAAATGACCGGCCTGCGGGGGAGCCCCCTGAACGGGGCTAAGGAAAGTCCTGTCAGGATGGTGAACCGCCCTGACTTGCGATTGCTGGCTCTTGTTCAGCCCCGTTCAGGGGGCTCCCTTGCAGGCCGGTCATTTATGGCCGGTACGATGATTGCAGGCATAATAGGAGAAAGTCTGCCCGCCGTCGCAGGCGCTCGCTCCCGCACAGCCGCATCGCTTCTGATCTCTTCTGTCAAACGCTCCAAATCCTCCGGCATATCCACATCGTACCAAAGCGGCAGCATATGTAATCGCAGACCGCACGCATCAATGTTGCGGCGCATCTGATCGCCAGTCTCAGATGTGCTCCAGGCGATGTTGGAGAATAGGCCGTGGGATATTTGCCGAAGACCGATCAGGTAGAAGCCGCCATCGTCCGCCGGGCCGAGAACGCAGTCGATGGCGCCATCGGTCAAAATCTGCATGGCTTGGGAGAGATATTCCGACGGCAGGGATGGGCTGTCGGCGCCGATGACGACGACCGGGGCGGCGCCGCTCGCGAAGACTTGAGAAACAATGGTTTCCAGACGCTCGCCAAGATCGCCGCCTGGCTGCTCCGTCCAGGTGACGCCCTGAATCGATAGGGCGTCTAAGAGGGCGAAGTCGCCGGCGTAAGCCATGAGGACGTTTGGGCAGACCGCCCGCGCCTGACGGGCGGCGTCGAGAATGAAACAGCGCGCCAGCTCCGCCGCGTCCTCGGGACCAAGCCTGGGGATAAGGCGCGTTTTGGCGAAGCCAGGCGCCGGCGCTTTGACGAAGACGACGATTGTGGGTCGTGACGTCACGAGGCGTCGTCCGTGGGTTTGGAGCTGTGCAGCAGCGCGGCGGCCGCGCCGGCGGCGATCAGAGCGGCGCCGCCGATAACGAGCGCGCCCAGATTGGGACGGATCGTCTTGGCGTAGACATTGAGAGTTTTCGCGACGACCGGATCTTTCGCGGTCGCCTCGTACCAGCGCTGCGCGGCGTGCTGACTGACCATGGACAGCGTCGGGTAGATATGGACGAGATCGGCGATGGCTCGAATGGAAGCGCCCTGCTCCATCGCGAGTATCCATTCATGCGCAAGTTCGCTGGCGCGGCGGCCCAGAATATGGACGCCGAGGATCTTGCCGCCGACACCCAGCGTCAGAACCTTGATCCCGCCCTGCGTTCCATGGTCCGTGACCGCGCGGTCGTTTTGCGCGAACGGCTGATGGTAGACTTCGTACGCAAGCCCCTTCGCCAGGGCCTCGTCTTCGGTCATGCCGATATGAACAAGCTCCGGATCGGTGAAAGTCGCCCACGGGGCGTGTTCGAATTTCGTTTTTCCAGAGCCAGGGAAAAAGATGTTGCGGACAGCCGTCTTCGCTTCGTACTCCGCAATGTGCGAGAACTGATACTCGCCCGTCACGTCGCCGCAGGCGTAAATGTTGTGCGCCGCCGTGCGCAGCTGCGTATCCACTTCGATCCCGTTCTCTCCGATTGCGATCCCCAGGGCGTCCAGGCCCAATCCTTCGATGTTGGGTACGCGGCCGGCGGCGTACAGAAGGTGCGTGAACGGCGTCTCGACTGTTTCCCAGTTCTCACGGATGACCGCCACGCGCTTGCCGTCTTCCGTACGAATGGATTGGACGGCGGCGCTCAGACGGATATCGATCCCTTCGTCGCGCAGATATTGGGTGAGCGTGCTGGAAAGCTCATGATCGTCGCGCGGGAGCAAACGGTCGCCCTTTTGAACGAGGGTGACACGACTGCCCAGCCGCCCGAACGCCTGCGCCATTTCGACGCCCACCGGGCCGCCGCCCACAACCAGCAGCGCCTCAGGAATTTCCTTCAGATCGAACAGATTGCGATTGGTGAGGTAGTCACCGTCCAGGCCGGGGATTGTCGGAGCGGCCGGGCGAGATCCCGTCGCAATGAGAAAATAATCGGCGGTGATTGCTTTTCCGTCCACTTCCAGTGTGTGCGTATCCTGAAAGCGCGGCGCGCCGTAGGCAATCTCCACACCATGGTCGCGCATTAGCTGTTCGCTGGCGTCTGCGTCCCGCACATCGCCGATAGATTCTCGGACATGGTCCAGAACGGCGGCGGCTTCCTCCCGGGTCACGTCGCGCCCCGGCAGCCCCACGGCGGCAGGCGAAACGCGCATCATATGCGCCAGGTTCGCGGCATGCAGCAGCGCCTTGCTCGGCACGCATCCTGTATGCAGGCACTCGCCGCCGAGCTTTTCTTTCTCCACGACCAGTACGCGCAGTCCCAGACCGCCCGCCATCACGGAGGCGACGATTCCCGCCGAACCACCGCCCAAAACGATCAGATCATAATCTCTCTTGCTTCCCATAAAGTACAACTTTCTTGCATAGTCAGGCGACAGCGCCTCCGCAGCTGGAGCCCGCTCCAGCAGTGCATCCGAAACAGTGAGATCCTAAAGCGATCCGCCGCCCTTTCAGCAGCGAAGGTTCGAACTGGGCGATGGTCCCCAGCACGTTATCCGTCAACCCCATCCCGAGCATCTGGTTGAAATCACAGTCGTACAAGCGTCCATCCCAGCCGACACTGATCATGGATCGGCACATCAAACCGTCGATCGCGCGCGGGTTGAACGCCGACGCCAGTGTGTCCATGTATTGCTCGTACTGCCCGTCGCGGCGCAGCGCGTGCAGGAACCGGCTGATCGGCATATTGGTAATAGTGTAGAGATGGGTGAATTGTATTCCGAAGCGTGTGAAGAGCTCTTCGCGATAATCCTGCTCCAGCTCGATCTGATCGGGCGGCAGCGAAGCGCCGACGGGATTATGAACGAGGTTAAGCGCCAATTCCGATCCGGGAAGGCCATAGCCGACGGCGTTCAAGCGGCGCAAGGCGTCAATGCTTTTGGCGAACACTCCCAATCCCCGCTGCGCGTCGGTGTTCTCAGCTTCATAACACGGCATCGAAGCGACCACTTCCACCCCATTATCCCGAAAGAACTCCGGCAGTCGATTGTACCCCGGCTGGAATTGGATCGTGAGGTTATGGCGCACAATCACATGCGCTCCGGCGGCGCGAGAGCGGCGCACGAGGCTGACAAAGCTGGGGTTCATTTCCGGCGCGCCGCCGGTGATGTCCACCGTGGCGATCCGATAGCGCTCAACGGCGTCCAAAATCTGCCCCGCCGTCTCGGGACGCATGATCTCCGTGCGGTGCGGACCGGCGTCCACATGGCAGTGCTGACAGGCCTGGTTGCAGAGCTTGCCGACATTCACCTGGAGCGTCGTCACGGCCCCCGCCGTCAACGTGTCGAAACCATGCTCCCGCAGCGCCGCCGGAAAATTATGGGAAGAAATCACCTTCATAAATCGTAACTTTCTGATCAATCGAATGCTTATCACGGCCTTGGCCGTCGCGGATTTGCATCCTAATGGTTAATACCCTTTTCAGTGTGATTATCTCCCGTTACGCCAGACTCTCCCTTGAATACCGCCTCGGCGGACGAGACAAGCAGAACCGCCTTCGAAGTCCCACGGAGCGTACGCGTGGAGAACGCGCCATTGATGACGGAGAGTATCGCCGCCGCCACGCTTTTATCGATTGCCATCGGCTTGAGCAGGTCGGTCAGATAGTCAACAATCTTGTCCTGGTGTTCGATTGCAAGGCGATGGAACGGATGTGTCGGATCTGGGTATTCCGAGGCGATCCGAAGGAAAGGGCAGCCGATGATTTCGGGCAGGTTCGCCATGTGCTCGAATTTGGTCAGAGCCTCATGCAGATCCTTTGGCGGAGCGGGATGAGAGAGATAGTCCCACAGAGCCCGGTCGCGGTTTTCGAGGTATGCGAGCACGAGGGCGTCTTTGCTTTCGAAATGCCGATAGAAAGTCGCTTTTGCCACCTCAGCGTCGGCCATGATCTTCTCGGTGCCGGTCGCGCGGACGCCTTCCATGTAGAAGAGCTGGTCGGCGACTTCCAGAATTCTTTCACGCGGATTTGAATTTTTATTTGTTTTCATCAGAACCTCTTGACAATAGACAGACATTTCTGTATACTCATTATACCGCAGACAGACCTGTCTGTCTATTGCGTTTGTTCAATCAAAGGAGACCAAAAATAATGACCGCAGTCAGCAGTATTTTCCCGCCGCTTGACACCGAAACGGCCCCGGGAGGGTCGCGGCCGCTTTTGGAAAAGGTCCAAAAGTCCTACAAGTTCATTCCGAACATGTTTGGAGCGTTCGCGAATTCTCCCGTGCTGCTTGAGGGCTATGTCGGTCTGGAAAGCGTATTCGACAAAGGCAGTCTCACAGCCTCGGAACGCCACCTCGTCATGCTGACCGCGAGCATGGAGAATGAATGCAGCTACTGTGTGGCGGCTCACAGTACGGTTCTGAAGTCTTTTCTGCATGCGCCGGCCGAGGTCGTCTCGGCTGTCAGGTCCAGCCTGCCGCTGCCTGATCCGAAGTCCAACGCGCTTGTCGCTCTCACGAGAGAGATGGTTTCACAGCGCGGACACGTGGCGCCGCAGACGATCGAGAACTTCCTTGCCGTGGGATACCGCAAGGATCAAATACTTGAAGTCCTGATCGGCGTGGCCCTCAAGACGATCAGTAACTATACGGACCACATTTCCCCAATCGAGCTGGACAACGAATTTCGTTCCGAACGCTAACACTGGAAATGTACGATCAAATGTAACGAGACGATAATTTTAACTATCGAACACGAATTAAGAAAAGGATATTGATATGGCTAAGTTCGCATTTCTTGTTGAGATGACGGCGAAACCCGGAAAAGAATCAGAAATTGAGGCTTTTCTGGAAAAAGAGGCTTCCCTGGTAAGAAACGAACCAGGAACCCTGACGTGGCACGCGGCGAAAATCGAAGGTGAGACCGGCGTGTATCGAGTCTTCGACACGTTCGATACGGAAGCCGCCCGCGACGCCCATATGAACGGCGAAGCGGGACGGGAGTTTGTCGAGAACGCGGAAAGACTGTTTTCCGTGTCTCAAATTCAGCGTCTTCAGGTGGTCGGCCAGAAGTAAGGCGTTGGGCGGCTCGCCTCGAGACGCAAGCGAGCCGCCCGCCGCCCAGCGCAAGGACTTCCCGAAAATATCTCACAGGAAAACAAAATGAGCAGTCTTCTTCAGCCCATTCAACTGGGATCATTAACTCTTGCAAACCGCGTGTTCATGGCGCCGTTGACCCGAAATCGCGCCGCCGCAAGCGGGAGCCCGGGCCCGTGGGCAGCCACATACTACAGCCAGCGCGCCTCGGCCGGCCTGATTGTTTCGGAGGCGACGCAAATCTCGGCCATGGGAAAGGGCTATATTAACACCCCGGGCATTCATTCGGAGGAGCAGGTCGCCGGCTGGAAACCGGTCGTCGACGCCGTGCGCCAGGCAGGCGGGCGCATCTTTCTTCAGCTCTGGCATGTCGGCCGCATCTCTCACAGCAGCCTGCTGCCGGAAAACGCATCTCCGGTGGCGCCGTCCGCGATCAAAGCGCACGGTCAGACGTTCGTCGAGACAGGGTTTGTCGATGTTTCGGAGCCCCGAGCGCTGAGCCTGACGGAGATCCAGAGCACGATCGAGGACTACGGCCGCGCCGCGTTCAACGCCAAGGCCGCCGGCTTCGATGGCGTGGAAATTCACGCCGCCAACGGATATCTGATTGATCAGTTCCTGCGGTCCGGCTCAAACGTCCGCGCCGACGCCTACGGCGGCGCCGCCGCGAACCGAGCGCGCTTTCTCGGTGAGGTCGTCGAGGCGGTCTTGAACGTATGGGAGCCTGGCCGCGTTGGGGTGCGTATTTCTCCCCTCAGCGCTTTCAACGACATGAGCGATGCAAATCCCGAGGAAACATTCGCGCGCGTTGTGGATGTGCTGAGCGGGTATCGGCCCGGATACCTGCACGTCGTGGAAGACGCAATCGGCGAAGCATTCCCGCTCGATCGCAAGGCGGACTTTTTTCGGCGCCTGCGCTCCGAATGGAAGGGAATCTATATCGCCAACGGAGGATACGACGCCGAGCGAGGCGAGCGCGCGGTTTCGGACGGATCCGCCGACGCCATCGCCTATGGTCGGCTCTTCATCGCGAACCCCGATCTTCCCACGCGCTTAAGCCGCCGCGGACCGCTGAACGCGCCGGATATCGGGAGCTTTTACGGCGGCGACGAATGCGGCTATATCGACTATCCAACGTGGGCCGAGAGCGGAATCGGAAATTAAGGAGTACGGAGATGGACTCTCCTCAAATATTCTGGCTGCAGCTGCTTCTGAGTTGTGTCGTCTGCGCGGTCGCCGGGGCGTGGTGGGTTTGGCCGTCGCTCACCAAACTTCCTCGTAATTCCGCTCTCATTCCGCTGCTCTTCGTGCAGGTGTTTCGCTATCTCGGAATGACGCTGTTGGTTCCGGGCATGGTCGATCCGAAGCTGCCCAGAGAACTCCTTTTCAGTACTGCTTACGGCGATCTCCTCGCGGCGGCGCTCGCGCTTTCCGCGATCATTGCGCTCCGGAGCAACTGGCGCGCTGGCGTTGTTTTGGCCTGGGTGTTCAGCATCTGGGGATTCGCTGACCTGCTGAACGCATTGCGCAGCGTCTTGCAGGTAAATCTGCCGAGCTACAGCTTGGGACCCGTTTGGTTTATCTATACCTTCTATGCGCCCATGGTCATTGCTTCACATTTGATGATCTTTGGGATTTTGGTCAAGTCCAAGTCTTGGAATAAAAGCTGATCGGCGGAGACATGGGCGTGAATCCGCGCACAAATCAGGATCATGCTGCATCGTGGTCCGCATCTGCGTAAACGAAAAGGAATCTTTAAGAACATGCGAAACGATATCGTATCTGGAGCTCGTTTTCCTGATTATGAGCTAACCGACCACACAGCGACACGGCGGAAATTGTCCGGACTTCAAGGAGCGGACCCTATGATCGTCGTACTGAGCCGCGGAGGCTTCTGCCCGAGGGATCGACGCCAAGCTGAAGGACTTATCCAGCTACACCGTGAAATGGAAGTAGGCTATTGCCAACTTGTCACCATCAGCACGGATAGCCTCGCAGAGACTAACGAATACCGCAGCGGAGTCGGCGCGCACTGGCCCTTTCTATCTGACGCGGGGCGTGTAGTCCAAATGGACCTCGACATCGCCGAATATACGGACCCTTTGCACAATCCAATGATCCCTCACGTTCTTGTCCTTGAGCCGGACCTTATCATCCACAAGATCTACAGCGGATACTGGTTCTTTGGTAGGCCGACCATGGAGGACTTGCGTCAGGATCTGCGCACTGTCACCATGAAATGCAGGCCAGATTGGGACATTACGACGCCCGAAATGAAACATGCATGGCAGGAAGGCCGCAAGGAACTGTTCTACCCATACGGCAAGACGTACGTCCAAACGATACGCGAGCAGGATTGACTCGACGGCGGCGCAGAGCAGCGAGCGACCCGGAAACTGGGTAAGGAAGCCGCCGCCTTCGCGCTGAATTAGCCCGCATGACAAACCAATCACTCTACTCGTCATCCCAATTCATCGCCGAGCGCCTCGCGCAGGAGTTCGCCCAGACCGCCGTCAAGCGCGACAAGTCTGGCGGTACACCCAAGGCGACACTTTTCCCACAGGAATTTGAGGGTGACTGAACTTTCATGCGGCTTCAATTGTATACCAATTTGGAAACAATTTCGGACACGTCGTCCAAACAAAATGAAGGACACATTTAATATGAGCACATTCGTCAACGATCGTACCCGCAAATCCCTATCCGTTGTCGGGCAGATCCTGCTTGTTACGGTTGCCATGGTGGTTCTTGCGACCGTAGGCAAGGCGGAGCCGCCGAAGGCCGGAGAGCGAGCACAAGACTTTCAGCTCGCGGCGCTGAATGGCGGTACCGTCAAGCTGTCGTCTTTTCTGAAAAAGGGGCCCGTGGTTCTCGTCATCCTGCGCGGTTACCCCGGCTACCAGTGTCCCATCTGCAACATGCAGGTAGGAGCTCTGATCGGAAGTGCGGACAAGATAATTGACAAGAAGGCGCAGGTAATCCTTGTTTATCCCGGCCCGGCGGATGGCCTTAAGCAGCACGCCAATGAGTTCGTGACTGGGAAGAACCTTCCAGCGAACTTCACCCTAGCACTCGACCCAGACTATTCAATGATCCAGAAGTACGACCTGCGCTGGGACGCGCCAAATGAAACGTCATACCCATCGACATTCGTCATCGACAAGAAGGCAAACATCGCCTTCGCCAAGGTCAGTCACGACCACGGAAACCGCGCCACTCCAGACGAAATTCTTACCGCACTCGCCTCTATCAAGGCCAGGAAGTAGCGTTTCGGAGCCAGTCTGTCCAGGCCAGAGCATGCGCCACATTGTCCAGTTACCACCTCCAACGCGTGTTACCGATATTGGCATAACCGCAGCAATGCTGCTTCTTGTGCATGGTAAGGGACAGCAGTATGATAGCTTGCCTCTTCCTTAGACATTAGGGAGGCCATCGCAGAGAACATTCGATGGCATAGAAGCACGTCTTAGCGACATTGTTCGTTACGGACACAAAGATAAGACGCTCGATCTTCAGGTGGTCGCCCAGAAGTAAGGCATTGGGCGGCTCACTTGTGTATAGAGGCGAGCCGCCCACTCCCTGGCGCAAGGGCTTCCCGATCAAGATTTTTTTCCAATCCATTGCAGATCTTAGTCGCTGATTGTTCAAATATAGTAGACAAATTATTTGAAATTACACGCATATCACTGACCACACATCGAATTATTAAATAATTACAAACTTTTGTTCGCAGCCACTTGACAGGTTCGATCCAAACGGATATACTGTCGTCGTTATCGTTTCGGGAGTGTTGTCGTTAGCAATCCGTCTGCGGCGTTTCGCCGCGGCTGCTGTGAAGATGGCTTCACTTCACCGGTCACCGTTTCTACTCAGCCCGGCGCGGGGTACCCGCACTACTCTGTCGGCGCTGAGCAGGACGCGGCCCACCAACAGAGTAGTGCGGGTACCCCGCGCCGGGCCTACAGTGAACGGCGCCAGTCCTCCGTGTCAAGTAGCGACGCTCCCGAAACATAACCCTCTTTCCAATTTCGATCCAGCAGCGCTGCGGAGGTTTACCCATGTCTACGACCGATGGTGATCCGACTTCCCCGATATCTTCCGCCTCTTCCAGCGACGCTTCCCAAGACATCCTGACCAGCTTTATCCAGACGTCCAAACTGGGCTACGGGGACTGGGCGCGCTTCAAACAACTGTACAAGCAGATGGAAGCCAATCCCGCCGCAAACGCCGAAACGCTCGCCGCGCTAATCGCACGAATCGACGGCGCCGAGTTTGCTGCGGGCGGACAGGCGCAGTACGTGCAGTTCAAGGTCGGACGCGGAACGCCGAACGTTCTGATCCACAACGGCGTTGCCTACGCCAGCGTGTATCAATGGAACGGACCTGGATCGATCCAAGCCTTTTCGCTCAGCGAGACCGATCCGCTGCATCCCAAGCTTCTAGGCAAATCCGAATTCCAGACCAGCTTTACGCACCTGATCGGATGCGGTCCACATCTTGCCGGAGTGGAGTATGGGTATGGGGCGCGGAACATCACGCTGCTGGATGTGACGAACCCGGCCAGTATCCAGAAGCGGGGATCCGTTTCGCTGGACGCCAACGGGACGTTCGTCAGCGATGGACGCACGCTGGCGATGCTGGAGCAAAACTATCGCGGCCCCAGTCGTCTTCACCTTGTCGATATTTCCAATCTGGACAAGCCAGTCAAAGCGCCTCGGATGGATATCCCGGAAGGCTCGCTTGTCGCTGCTTGGGACGGCGTGATCGGCGTCAGTGTCGGCCGCGTCGGCCTCAGTCTGACCACGCTTCCCCGGGACGCGGGTCTTCACCTGATCGATACGCGCAACCCTCAGAAGCCGCGCATGGCGAGCTACTTTCCTCTGCCGGGCATTACGGCGCTGGAAATCGTGCATGGCTTTGCGTTCGTGGGCATTTTGGGCGCCGGCAGCGAGGCGGGCCTGGGCGTGATCGATGTCCGCAATCCCAGCCAGCCGATCCGAGGCGCATTCCTGAAACTCTCCAGCCCTCCGTCCTCTATCAGCATCCAGGGAACACTCGCGTACATCAATTTGCGCAGCCAGAAGATGGCGATCGTCGATCTCACGGATATCAACGCGCCCCGTCAGGTCGGCCGCAGCAAGAACACCTGGAGCCAAGTGTCCGTGCTGGGCTCCAAAGCCTTTGTGAGCAGCCCAGGGGGCCGGGTGCAGGCGCTGGATCTCACGCACATCGCACACCCCAGCATCATCGGCCAGGCCCCGTCTTCCGATACCTTCGCGTATATGAAGCGCCGCGCGCGGCGCCTGCTGCGCGGCCTCGCCAAGACCGATCCCGCGCAGTATGTGCTGCTGGCGCACAAAGCGCTTTCCCGGACCAGCGCTTCCAGCCATCTGGATTTGCATCGCCAATGGGTGACAGTCGATATTCTCTTCGGGCAATCGGACCGTTACCGCCAGACGCGCCACGGGCGGGGCGCGTATATTCTCAGCAAGACGCGTCTGAGATTGCGCACTCGAGAGGAGCGCGCTCCGGAGGCGTGGAATCAGCGCCCCGACCTCGCCGCCGACTTGTTCCAGAACGCGGCGCTGCCGTGGCAGGTGCACGAGTTCGCCTGGAAGGTTCTGCGCGACACCAAGACGCCGGTCCCTCCCATTGCCGACGCCCTTCTCATCAACATGCTGACAAGCCAGTCGCCGCTGCTCGTGCGGGTGGCGGTGCGTCAGGCCGCCGCCCAGATTAGCGAAGGGCGCGCCCTTGCGCCCGCCGTCGCCGCCGACGCTTATCTGCGGGCGGGCGTTCGCCTGCGGCGAACAATCGAGGAAGGTTTGAAGGCCAATCCGGGAAATGCAGGGTGGCGGCTGGAGTTCGGACGCCGGATGCTCGCGCAGATCGTGTCGCAGTTTACCGCCGGCTCCGTGGCGCGCCGCTCGGTCGGCGGGGCGATGCTGCTCGCGACCCTCTTCGCCGATGTCGCCCCGAAACTCGATCTGCTGGAAGCCGCCGGCCCGTTCCTGCGCGCCCGGCGAGCGGAGCTGACCGACATCTTAGTCGCCGCCGCCCGCGCGGCGAAATTGAGCGAGGTCTTCAACTGGGTCCTAGCGCTGACCGAAGCCGACGATTTGCAGCAGGACGCCGTCACGCAATCCTTGGAAGCCGTCATCGCCGGAAAGAGCATGAATGCGTCGCAGGCGCGGATGATGGTCGTGCACGCGAGTGACGCCGTGCGCGCCGCCGGATGGCGCGTGCTGGCGGCGAGCGCCACGGGGCAGCAGATCCTGGGACCGATCTGGGCCAGCCTGCTCGTCAGCACGGGCGTGACTCCCGAACTGCGCACGGCCATGAGTTCCGCCGCCGCCCTTTCTCTCTTAGAACGGGCCGGCTTCAATGCCGACGCCATTGCGGAACACCTCGCGCAGCGGCCGTTCCTGGTGGATCTGCTGACCCCATCGACATTCGCGCGCATGACGCAGACGCTTCCCCCCGCTGTCACGCTGACGCTCATCGCGGCGGCCTCCGACACGCAATGGGCAACCCTGCGCGGCGGCTGGCTGCGCAATCTTCAGGAAGGCGTCGGCCTGGAAGAGTTCTGGCATGCGGCGGAATCCGCCGTGGCGAACGCCTCGGACGATCGCCTGGAGCAGCGCCTGCTGCTCGACGCCGATGTCGCACACACCTTTATCTCCTCCGACGACGTCTCGTTCCTGAATGTCCGGGAGCGGTCGTTCGGCTGGCTGCTGGAGCGATGGGCGCGGGCGCATGAGGCGCTCCTTACGCGCGATTCGGCGCTGCTTTTGCAGGCCGCGACGCATATTCTTCCCGAAGTTCGAACCTGGGGCATCGCCCGCGTCACCACACTGGGCATGGAGATGCCGTTTGCGCTGCGCCTTCTGGAATCGGAAGTCCCGGCCAGCGTCGTTTCCGGACGGACCTTCTTTTACGGCGTCGCGGCAGGCGACCGGCAGGAACGCACTTACGCCCTGGCGCTCTGTGACAGCCCCAAGGTGACGGTGCGGGAAATTGGCCGCGAGTTCGTGCTCGCGCGCAGCGAATCGCTGCCGATGCCCGAAGTGCTGCGAGCGCTGTTCGAACACGACGCGGCGGACATGCAGGCGTTCGTCGCCGCCATGCTTACGGGAAGCGAGGACGCCTCGCCGGAAGCGGTCTTGTTCGATCAGACCGTACTGCGCGCCCGGCATCGGGGACGACGCGCAAAGGAACAGGTGAAGGCGCGTCAGAGTGTGACGCCGACCGTGGACGCGCCGACCCTGCTGGCGCTCGCGCGCGGCCGAACGGCCCGCGATTCGGAATGGGCTTACGCGGAGCTTGCGAAACGCGCTCTGGCGGGTGAGACGATCGACGGGTTTGTGCTGGACGGACCGGCGGGAGGATAGACCTTTGGAAGTCACGCAAAGTTACGCGCGCCCCAGCAGCGCCTCCATGAGCCCGGAAGGGCTGCGGCTGGATGTCTCGGCGGAATTGTCTCGCCCCAAGGTGGCGCTCGACGCCATGGTGCGCGACAGTCTCGCCTACGCCCGTCTGATGCTGGCGCTCTACGCCGTCGTCTCTGGCGATCACCGCGTCAAGCCTAAAGACCACGCCGCTTACCAGGCGTGGGTGGAACAGCGGTATTTGGAAGAGCTCTCCACGGAAATGGGAGCGCGCCTGCGCACTCTCCCCGGCCTGAACGAGCGCCGCGATGCGCTCAAGGCGCGCCTCGCCGACCTGCGCAAGATCTCGCAGCCGCTGGAGCAAAAGCTCAATTCGGCGGATTTTATGGCGTCGCGCCAGAAGTACTTCAAATGGCTCTGGGACAACGACAAGACCGCGTGGATGATCCTCGACCCGGTCGTCAGCGTCCACCCCGACTGCGTCGTCTTTGAAGTCTTCTCAATCGACGAATCCAGCTACGGCCGCGTGACCGTGCCGATGGACAAGCTGGATGTCTTCGGCGAGACGGTCTTTGGCACGACGAATGTCGACTACAGCCGCGCCCTCGCCGATGAGATTCGCCGCGTGCGCGATTACCGCCCGGCCTTTATCCAGATCGCCGGTGAAGGCGTCACCGTGGCGACTGGTGCGGGCGAGCACATGGAGAAGAAGATCGATCTGCCTCCCACCTGGGTGCGCGGTTTTCTTCAGGTGCAATCGGCGGCGGCATTTTCTGGGGTCGATGTCACGCTCAGCGCCGAGACCGTCGCCGAAGTGCTCGCCGCCCTGCGCCGCCGGCGCGAGGACAAAGGCCCGCGTTCACTGCGCTTCGTACTTGCTCCCGGGGAGAAACCGAAGATTGTGATCGAACCCTGGAATATTGAAGTATTGGAATCCGAGCATGTCTTCGAAGGAAGTTACTCGGGCGACATACGCATCTGGGGCCGACGCCGCTTGTTTGTGCTGGAATCGCTTATGCCGCACGCCGAGAAAGTACAGGCGCGATTGCTGGGTACGGGCATGCCGTCCTACTGGACCGTCTTTCTCAAGGACCATCGATTCGACTTAGGGCTCTCGGGATGGACGCAGAACGACTGGTCGCGCGCCGCAAGGTTCGATCTGCTCGCCTCCACGGGATCGGTCTCGGACGGCGATATCGCACAGGCGGCGCAGACTCTAGAAACACGGCTAAAGATCACTCCCGAAGAGCTTGCGGCGAGCACGGATATGTCCCGCGAGGCGGCGACGACGGCGCTGCAAAAGCTGACCCGCGAAGGCCGCGCGATGTACGATCTGGCGGGCGGCGTTTACCGCTGGCGTCAATTGCTCCCCTTCCCCGTCCCGGAAGAGAACGAAAGCGACCAGCGTCTCAATCTGGCGCGGCGGCTGGTGGCGACCGGCGGCGTCAAGTGGCTGAAGCCCGGCGAAGATGACGAAGAAGAATCGTTCGGCATTCCAGATCAGCGTGAGCAGACCACGCGTTACCGCGCTCAGGTGCGCGGCGGCGAGGAGAAGCGCGAGCGTAAGTTCCATGTCGTCTTAGATCTGGACGCCGATGGGCGGGCGCGCTTCGTCCAATGCAACTGCTCCTGGCACCGGCGGGAGAAGCTGCGCAAGGGTCCCTGCGCGCATATTCTGGCGGCGACCGTGCTGGCGTCCCAGCAAAGCGTCGGCGCGGGAGCGGCCCAAACAGAAAGCAGTGGAAGCAGCAGCGGCGGCGCGGCGCTTCGCCCCGATCGGTTCAAGGGGCAGAACTTCGTGTTTACGGGCGCCCTGACGATCTTTACCCGCGAGCAGGCCGAGGCGCTGGTGGCGCAGGGCGGCGGCAAGGCGTCAGGCAGCGTCAGCCGCACGACCACGTATCTCGTCGCCGGGGACAAGGCCGGCTCTAAGCTGACGAAGGCGCGCGATTTGGGCGTCCCTGTCCTGACGGAGCAGCAGTTTCAGGCCATGCTGGAGGATCGCGCTTAATGAACGCAGAGCAGAGAAAGCGGTTTGAAGCAGTCGGCAAACAGGCGTTTATCCGAGAAGAGATGATCCGGCTGGGCTTCTGGCCTCCCAGTCCCGAAGTGGCGCAGCAGGCGGAGGGGGCGGAACGAGAACTGCGCGCCCTGTACGATGAGATGATCGTGCTGCGCTCGGAGATGTCCGAAGTCGAAGCGAAGATCACCGAGGCGGGTGATGTCCCCGCCCTGCTCGCCGAAGTCCGGCGCAAGCGCATCGAGCGCGTCCGCGCGGAGCGCATTGTCCGCCGCGAACGCCGCGTCAAAGAACAGGCCGCACAACGCGCCAAAGACGCCGAATGGCGCAAGCGCACGATCCCGTATCTCGGGCGCGGCGTCTCGGACGCGCTGGTCTACGAAGGCGGCGATCCGGAGAAGACGGTAACATTAGGCTTGCCCGCCCTCACGACGGCGTCCGATGTCGCCGCCGCCATCGGCATTACGGAGTCTGACCTCGCCTGGCTGACCTACCATCGCGGCGCCGCGACCATCGACCACTACTCCCGGTTCACGATCCCGAAGAAGCGCGGCGGCGTGCGCGTGATCTCATCGCCCAAGCGGCGTCTGCGCACGGCCCAGTCTTGGGTGCTGTCAAGCGTGCTGTCGCCGGTCCCGGTCCATGACGCCGCGATGGCGTTCCGGCCCGGCGTCTCGGTCGCGGACAACGCGAAACGTCATCAAGCTCAGGCCGTCGTGGTTCGAATCGACCTGAAAGATTTCTTCCCGTCGATCACCCTGCCGCGTGTGCGTACTTTGTTTCGATCTTTTGGCTATAATGGCGGCGTCGCGACCCTTCTCGCTCTTTTGAGTACGGAAGCGCCGCGCGTGGCGGCGACGCTGGATGGGGCGCGCCGCTTTGTCGCCGTCGGCGGCCGCAGTCTGCCGCAGGGCGCATGCACTTCGCCAGCCGTCACCAATGTCCTGTGCCGCAAGCTCGACTCTCGGCTCACCGGAGCAGCCGCCGCGATGGGCTTCGTTTACACACGCTACGCCGACGACTTAGTGTTCTCGCATCCGAAATCCGAGGCGCCCGTGGGGATGCTGCTCGATCTCACGCGCCGAATTATCGCCGATGAAGGCTTGACGGTGAATGAGGAAAAGACGTCCGTGCAGCGCGTCCAGCACCGCCAGACCGTGACGGGATTAGTCGTCAACGGCGGCGCGCCGCGAGTATCGCGAGAAAACCTGCGCAAGTTCCGGGCGATGCTTCACCAATGCGAGCGCGACGGACTTCCCGCTGTCGGCGAGCGTCTTGGACAGGACGCCCACGCTTACGCCTCCGGTTATCTTGCCTTCATCCATATGGTCGATCCGGCCAAAGCCAGTCAAATCGCGGCGTCTCATCCGTGGCTGACGCGCTGGGAGCAAAAAGGAACCTAGCGTAAGAGCAATGAATTCTCCGTGCGATATGGGTATAAATAGGTCAGTACGGCCCCAGAGACGCAAACGGAGATTATTGCAGACGTGTCCCAACCCGCAGCCGACAGATCCTTTCACGCCCGCGTCGATGATTCATTCTTCGCCGCCGCCGCGCTTTACTCCGACGACGCCATTATTCCCATGACGCTGGACACCACCATTCTCGGGTGGAATCTGGGCGCCCACCTGCTTTACGGATACACCGCCGACGAAATGATCGGCCAGCCGTTTGAAATCCTCGTCCCTAAAGACAAATATACGGAGTTCGTCAATTATCGCGCGCAGGTGCAGCAGGGCGAAATGAGCGTTATCACCGAGACGGAGCGCATGCGCAAGGACGGTTCCCGGGTGAGCGTTTCCGTGCGCATCAGCCCTGTCCGCGACATCAGCGGAGAGCTGATTGGCCTGTGCGCCACAGCGCGAGACATCACCGATCGCAAGCGCGCCGAAGTCGCTCTGCGCCAAAGCGAAGAGCGGCTGCGGCTGCTCGTAGACGGCGCGCGGGATTACGCCATGCTGATGACGGATCCCGAAGGCCTGGTCATTTATTGGAGCGACGGCGCCGAGAGGATTCTGGGCTACAGCGCGGATGAAATCATCGGCCAGTCGGTGGAAATCATTCTGACGGACGAAGAGCGTGCGAACGGACTTCTCCAGCGCGAATTGGAGCGAACGCTCGCCGACGGTCGTTTGGAAAGCCACTGCTGGCTGCGCCGCAAGGATGGCGAAATCATCTTTAGCGAAGGCGTGATCCATGCCTTGCGAAACGAGAACGGCGAACTGCGCGGCTTTGGGAAAGTGCTTCAGGACGCCACCGCGCGGCGAGCGTCGGAAGAAGCGTTAAAGAGCGCCGCCTACGCCCTGACAGAAACAAACCAACGCCTGCATCTAGCGCTGGATTGCGGCCACCTCGGCTCGTGGCAATTCGATATCGTCGCCGGAATCTATGTGGAGCTCTCCTCAGGCAACCGGAAGCACCTCGGATTGTCTCCCAACGAGCCCTTCACTCGGACCGATTTCATCCAGCTCGTACATCCCGATGACCATCTCATTGTCCGTGAAGCCTATCGTCAGGCTATCGAAGAACGGCGTGATTACACCGCCGAATACCGAGTTCTTTGGCGCACGGGAGAGATGCGCTGGATCAGCGCCCAGGCGCGTCTTATCTATAATCCTCAAGGAGAGCCGATTCGTATGATCGGCGTGACGGAAGATATTACGGAGCGCAAACGGATCGCGGACAGCCAGGAGGATGCGCTGCGCGAAGCGCAGGAGCGCGCCGACCGCGATCCCGTCACCGGTCTGCTGAACCACCGCGCCTTCCACAAACGCCTTGCCGAAGAAAGCGCCCGCGCCCAGCGCGACGGTTCCGTGCTGGCGGTGGTCATGCTGGATATGGACCATTTCAAATTCTTCAACGACGCCTACGGCCACGCCATTGGGGATCAAGTCCTGCGCACGGTCGCCGAGCGGCTTGTACACATCTGCCGCCCATATGACACGCTGTCACGCTTCGGCGGCGACGAGTTCGCGCTGCTGCTGCCCGCCGTCGGACATTCGACGCGCGGGGAGATCGAAGCGCGCCTTCGCTCCGACCTCAGCGGCCTAGCATACTACCCCGATGGCCAGGATTCCGGGATTCCCATTGGCCTTTCCGTCGGGGTCTCCCTGATTCCGAACCACAGTTCCGACCGCCACGAAGCCGTACGGATCGCCGACGAGCGCCTGCGCCGCGCCAAGTCCGGCGCCGCCATCGAGACTGAGGCCGACCATATCCGCCACGAAATTGCGCACGTCGCCGGCTTCTCCATGCTCGATGCGATGGTCGCGGCCGTGGACAACAAAGATCGCTATACGCGCCGCCATTCCGAGGATGTCATGGAGCATAGCCTGGCGATCGCTCGGGAGTTACAGCTTGATGAGGACGCTCTGCGGACAGTGGCGATCGCCGCGCTGCTGCATGACGTCGGCAAGATCGGCGTCCCCGACTCTGTCCTGCGCAAGCCGGGCGCTCTGACGGACGTCGAGTTTGAAGCAATCAAACAGCACCCTGAGATGGGCGCAGCCATCGTCTCCGCCGTCCCCGGGTTCCACGCCATCCTTGACGCCGTCCGCCACCACCACGAACGCTGGGACGGCGGCGGCTACCCCGCCGGCTTAGCGGGTGAAGAGACGCCCATTATCGCCCGATTGATGGCGGTCGCCGACGCCTACAGCGCGATGACCACCGACCGACCCTATCGCCAGGGGATGGAGAAGGAAAAAGCGCTATTGATTTTGAAAGAGGGCGCCGGCGCACAGTGGTGCCGGAGTTGCGTGGATGCGTTCTTGCGAACGCAGTAAGGAGGCCCTCCGTTTGACCCACCCCCGGCCTTCGGCCGACCCCTCCCTTGAAGCAGGGAAGGGTATTAGGTTTTGTTGTCGCAGGGGGCTTTCGTCCGAAAATCTCTTTCCAACCCTTCCCAGCTCCATGGGAGGGGTGGCGCGAAGCGCCGGGGTGGGTCAGACGAAGGGACGCCGCCTCACCCCCGAAACTGCCTCGTCACCAGATACGTCGTATCAAACTTCGAACCTCGCTCGCGGCCCTTCCCCCACCCGATTTCTTTCCGATAACTGCCCAGCAGTCCCGATTCGATCAGCTCATTCTCATCCACGGCCACGGACACCTCAGCCCCAGGCCCCACATACATTGCGTCCACCTTGCGCCGGTTCTCCTTGGCGCGCTCCCGCGAATCGGCGTCCGGCTCCGAATGCCAGATCGTCATCCCGCCCGACGCCGCCGCGCCCGAACTTCCCAGATACCCCTTGTCCACCAGCACATCCGCCGTCAGCTCCAGCGCCTCGTCAAGCTGCGGATTTCCCAACAGCGCAATTCCATCTCCCATTGCCCCCACAACCTTTCTCTGAGCGCCGAAAAGAAAAGAGGTCCAAAGCATGACGCTTTGGACCTCTCGTGGACGAGTCGGCGGATAACAACACTTTTGATATAAACTTAGTAATAATTATAACAAGTTGCCGCCGTAATGGTCAAGCACACGCAAATGAGACATCGAATTTACGAACGATTATGCTCCCATTCGACGCCACTTGGCCCGGCGTTCACCACGGGAGTTTCCCCCAGCATTTCCTGCCGCCCAGCACAGGCGTGAATATGTCCGCAGACGACCAAAAGCGGCGATGTCCGCACAATGGCGTCGCGAACCGCCGTGCTCCCCAAACTCTTGCCCTGCGATGACACATCAACCACACCCTTCGGCGGCGAATGCGAAATGAGAACGCTTCGCATGGGACAGGCGGCCAAAAGGCTCCCCGCCTGCTCCTCCATCAGATCATAACTCCACTCCCCAAACGGCGTCACGGGAACGCCCCCGCCCAAACCAAAAAACGTCACGCCGCTGATCTCCACCGAATTCCCATGCAGAACCGTCGCCGACGGCCAACCTCGGCAGGCGTCCCGCAATTCGTCCACCGATTCATTGTTACCGGCTACCAGGATCGTCGGACGATCGATCAATTTGAGCACATCAATCGTCACACGCAGATCCCGCTGCGCATTGCCAAAGTCCCCCGCGCCGATGACGATATCGAAATTGGGCGCACGGCGCGCCAGGGCTTCCGCCGCCTGGGCGTTGGCGTGGAGGTCACTGAAGAGAAGGAGTTTGAGAGATGGATTTGTCATCGATTTCTGCTAGAATTATACCTATGTCCTTTGAGTTACAGTTACGCCTATACAAAGATTATGCAGTCGCGAAAGAGCAGCACAGCGCCCTCTGGGACGAACATCGTCGCCTGGAAGAAGAAGTTTTTGGAGATCGTATTTCTAACATGTGGAAGCGAGGCGGCGAAATAACGCAAGCCCAGCATGAGGAATATTCGAGACGCTGCCGAGAAGCCTCTCTGGCGATGGGCTTCGATGAGAATAGAAACCATCACGAGAGTGAAGAGGACATTCGGTTTCCATCCAAGCGCTACCCCGATCATTTTTTTGATGTGGGATTTATTCGCACAAGCTATGAACATAACGGATTCGACCAGGTGCTGAAAATCCTCACGAGAAAAGACCTCGCCTATATCTTCGATGTCGTAACGCACCTCGGAAGCCCGAATAGCGCCTCGACATATTTCCCTAATTGGCTGCTTGTCGCAGCAAGGCTCGCGGAAGTGAGCCAGGAGTTCAATCGGCGCGTCAAAGAGGCGGATGGCGCATTCCTCACGGTCGTCAATTGGATACACGAACCATTACGCGACGCCACTGATGTCTTACAGCGTTATGTCAACAACCGAGATTTGGAGAAATATGACAAACTCATCAACGAGGAAGACTCGAAAGCCGCCGGAGTTTGGTATCCAGAGCAGCCAATAACTTCAATAGATATTGCCAAGCAGCGGGTTCAAGGCAATCAGGATGTTCCGATTTTCCCCTATGGCCCCTTGCCTCTTCACGGTCTAACACGTGGCTACATCCAATACCATTCTAATGATCAGCCAAAGGAAGTCCTATTCCTCGTTACAGAATGCCTAGGCGTCTATGACTTCTATGTTCAGGGGATTGAAATAATTCAGGAAATGGTGGATTTGGTTCTGGCGCATCCGGAGCCAAACAAGTTTGCTATTGACTGGAATCCGTAGACGCCAAAGTTCTCGGAGCATTCACAGCCAGCCCGCGTAACGGAAGGGAAGTATAATAACGGACTGCGTTATTATACTGTAGTTTAGCGGTTTTGGAGGGTTGAAGATTTGAGGAGACGGGAATCGATATTCCAAAAACTTCCTGCCAGAGGTTATGGATATGATCCCGTCTCCCGAATGGGCGGCTCTTTTGGAACCGCT